>NZ_JBIWOE010000001.1:270166-276759 GCF_044767585.1 Streptomyces sp. NPDC101225 | reverse complement strand
CTTTATTTTTTTTATATTTTCTTTGTTTATTCCGTTTTTTTTTGGGTGCGGGGGGTCGGGGGGGGGGGGGGGTGGGGGGGGGGGGGGGGGGGGGGGGGGGGCCGGGGCCGGGCCCCCCCCGGCCCTGACGCCCCAACATCCCTCTGGCATCCGCTGGTTGGGGCGCCGTCTCAGCCGGTTCCGCCGACCTGCGAGGGCGGGACCGCGGTGTCCGTGTCCGGCAGGTCCGGGTCGAGGTCCGGGCGGCGGCGCGGCCCCGCAAGCGCGCAGTCCACGTCGACGACCCCCTCGACGGCGCGCACCAGCCGTGCGGCGACGGGCACCAGGGTGGTGTCCGCGATCCGTCCGGTCAGCCGTACGACGCCTTCGCGCACCTCGACGTGGATCGGTTCGGACGGCGCGGGGAACAGGCCGGCGACGACCTCGTCGCGCACCTCCGCCGCGATCTCCTCGTCGTCCCGCAGGAAGACGCTGAGCAGGTCGGCCCTGCTGACGATGCCCCGCAGCACACCCGCGGCGTCGACCACGGGCAGCCGTTTCACCTTCTTCAGCGCCATCAGCCGGGCGGCCTGGGCGAGGGTGGCGTCCTGCGCCACGGTGACGGCCGGCGCGGTCATCAGTTCCTCGGCGGTCACGGCACCGGCCTTCATCACGTCGGCCAGGCGGAGCAGCTCGGTGCGCCGGTCCGGGTTCCCGCTCCGGAACTCCTCCTTGGGCAGCAGATCGGCCTCGGAGACGATCCCGACCACCCGGGTCCCGCCCTCCACCACGGGCATGGCGCTGACCCGCCACTGCTGCATCGTCTTCACGATCTCCTTGAACGTCGCTCCGCGGCCGAGGGCGACGACGGTACGGGTCATGACATCGCTCACGATGTGCGGAGAGCCGTGCATGGCGTCCTCCAGGGTCCTCGTCTCACGCGGCGTGCTCGCGTCGCCCCGCCCTCCCAGCGTCGGTCACGCACCCGTCGGCGGGCAGAGGGCCGTTCGGCCTGTTGCCGGGGGCCACGCAGCCCCTGCCGGGCAGCGGCGCAGGCCAGGACGCTGGAGGTGACAAGGCCCGCCGTGCAGTCGGCGGGCGAGGACCCGGGGAGGTGGTGGCCGTGCTTCGCCCCGTTGTCGTGGGCCTGGACGGTTCGCCCGAGAGCCTCGCCGCCGCCGAGTGGGCGGCCGGGGAGGCGTTGCGGCGCGGTCTGCCGCTGCGCCTGGTGCACGCGTGGGTGGGGCTGTCCTCCGAGACGTCGCAGCTGCCCGAGCTCCAGACGCCGCGCTACTGGGCGCGGCGCATCCTGCGCGGAGCCATGGACCAGCTCAACGAGCGCCATCCGCAGGTGTATCTGAGTGCCGAGCAGGTGGCGCGGCCGGCGGTGGACGCGCTGGTCGAGGCGGCCGCGGAGTCCGAGCTGCTGGTCCTGGGCAGCCGGGCGTTCAGCGGTTTCGGCGGCTACATGGCCGGTTCCGTGGCGCTGTCGACGGTGGCCCGGGCGACGCGGCCGGTGGTGCTGGTGCGGGCCGACCGCACCCCCGAGGACGAGCATCTGCCCGACGCGGCGGGCCTGCCCTCGGAGCGCGCCCCGTACCGCGACGTGGTGGCCGGCGTGGACGTCTCGCACCCGTGCGAGGAGGTGCTCGCCTTCGCCTTCGAGAGCGCGGCGGTGCGCAACGCCCCGCTGCGGGTGGTGCACACCTGGCACGTGCCGTTCGCGGCACCGGCCGCCGCGGCAACGATGACGGCCACCGCGCAGCGGGCCGCCGAGCGCGCGCTGGCCGAGGAACTGCGGCCGTGGCGCGAGAAGTTCCCGAACGTGCAGGTGCGGACGCTGGTGGAGAACGGCCGCCCGGCGCAGCGGCTGCTGCAGTGCGCCCAGGACGCCGGCCTGCTGGTCGTGGGCCGCAAGGTCCGCCCGGCCCGGCTCGGTACGCACACCGGGCCCGTCACGCACGCGGCGATGCACCACGTCCGCTGCCCGGTGGCGGTCGTCCCGCACATATGAGGCCCGCGCCGGGCCCGGTCCGGAAGGGAAGGTGTCGTGTTCCAGGTTCGTATCCACGGCCGTGGCGGCCAGGGAGCCGTCACGGCCGCCGAGTTGCTGTCGGTGGCGGCGTTCATGGAGGACCGCCACGCCCAGGCGTTCCCGAGCTTCGGATCGGAGCGGACGGGGGCGCCGGTGGTGGCGTTCTGCCGCATCGACGACCGGCCGATCCGGGTGCGTGAGCCCGTCATGCGGCCCGACGCCCTCGTCGTCCAGGACCCGACGCTGCTGCACCAGGTGAACGTCTTCGACGGAATGCGTCCCGACGGCGCCGTGCTCATCAACTCCCCTCTCCCCGTCTCCGGGTTGGGGCTGACCGGCTTCCACGGCCGCGCCCTGACCGTCCCGGCCACCGCACTGGCCGTACGCCATGTCGGCCGTCCCGTGCCGAACGCCGTCCTGCTCGGCGGTCTCGCCGCGCTCACCGGCTGCGTGACCATCGACTCGCTCACCGCCGCGGTGCGCGAACGCTTCCCGGGCGACCTGGGGCAGGCCAACGCCGCCGCGGCCCGGGAGGCCTACGACCACGTCAGGAAGGCCCAGCGGGAGGAGCGGGCGCATGCTCAAGCAGACTGAGGGGTCGCGTGCGGTGGCGGAGACCGTCGCCTGCTGCCGGCCCGAGGTGATCGCGGCGTATCCGATCTCGCCGCAGACGCACATCGTCGAGGAGCTCAGCCGCCTGGTGAAGTCCGGGGAGCTCGAACCGTGCGAGTACGTCAACGTCGAGTCGGAGTTCGCCGCGATGTCGATGTGCATCGGCGCCTCGGCGGCGGGCGCCCGCGCCTACACGGCGACCGCGAGCCAGGGCCTGCTGTACATGGTGGAGGCCCTCTACAACGCCTCCGGTCTCGGCCTGCCGATCGTGATGACGGTGGCCAACCGGGCCATCGGGGCGCCCATCAACATCTGGAACGACCACAGCGACAGCATGTCGCAGCGCGACTCCGGCTGGATCCAGCTGTACGCCCGTGACAACCAGGAGGCCGCCGACCTGCACCCGCAGGCCTTCCGGCTGGCCGAGGAACTGTCCCTGCCGGTGATGGTGTGCATGGACGGCTTCGTCCTCACCCACGCCTGGGAGCGCATCGAGGTGCCGGAACAGGCACAGGTCGACGCCTTCCTGCCGCCGTACGAGCCGCGTCAGGTCCTGGATCCGCACGAGCCCGTGTCGATCGGCGCGATGGTCGGACCGGACGCCTTCACCGAGGTGCGCTATCTGGCGCACGCCAAGCAGATGCAGGCGCTGGAGGCCATCCCCCGCGTCGCCGGAGAGTTCCGTGATGCCTTCGGGCGGAGTTCCGGTGGCCTGCTGCATCCCTACGCCTGCGAGGACGCCGAGACGATCGTCGTGGCGCTGGGTTCGGTGTTCGGCACCGTCTGCGACGTCGTCGACGAGATGCGCGAGCGCGGGGTGCGCATCGGCGCCCTGGCGATCACGTCCTTCCGGCCCTTCCCGCTGGACGCCGTGCGCGACGTGCTCGGCGGGGCCCGACAAGTGGTGGTCCTGGAGCGGGCGCTGGCGGTCGGCATCGGCGGGATCGTGTCGGCGAACGTGCGCACCGCGCTCTCCGGCATCCAGCTGGACGGCCACACCGTGGTCGCCGGGCTCGGTGGCCGGCCGATCACCAAGGCGTCGCTGCACCGGCTGTTCGACGACGCGCTCGCCGGGCGGCTGGAACCGCTGACGTTCCTGGATCTGAACACCGAACTGGTGGAGCGGGAGTTGGCGCGGATGGCGCGGACCAGGCGGTCCGGTCCGTCCGCCGAGAACATCCTGCGGGACGCGGGGAGCAACCGATGAGCGCCGCACAACAGGTCAAGTTCTACCAGGTGGGCAGCTTCGCCGCCGGAAACCGGCTGCTGGGGCCCGAGGCGCAGTCCGACCAGGCCGACCCCGGCCGCTCCAACGCGCTCACCTGCGGTCACCGGGCCTGCCAGGGCTGCGGCGAGGCGCTCGGCGCCCGCTACATCCTGGACGCGGCCCAACGGGCCTCCGGCGGCAAGGTGATCGCGGTGAACGCGACCGGCTGCCTGGAGGTGTTCTCCACGCCGTATCCGGAGACCTCGTGGCAACTGCCCTGGCTGCACTCCCTGTTCGGGAACGCGCCCGCGGTCGCGGCCGGCGTGGCCGCCGCACTGCGCGCCAAGGGCCGCACCGACATCCGGGTGGTCGGACAGGGCGGCGACGGCGGGACCGTCGACATCGGCCTCGGCTGCCTGTCGGGCATGTTCGAGCGCAACGACGACGTCCTGTACGTCTGCTACGACAACGAGGCCTACATGAACACCGGCGTGCAGCGCTCCGGGGCCACTCCCCCGACCGCCCGCACGGCGACCACCCAGGCGGTCGGCGAGCAGCCCGGCGCCCCCTTCGGGCAGGGCAAGAACCTGCCGCTGATCGCCATGGCCCACGAGATCCCCTACGTCGCCACCGCCACCGTCGCGGGCCTGCGTGACCTGGAGGCGAAGGTGCACCGGGCGATGACCATGCGCGGTGCCCGCTACCTGCATGTGCTGGTGCCGTGCCCGCTGGGCTGGGGCACCGCCTCCCACGACACCGTGCGCATCGCCCGGCTGGCGGAACAGACGGGCCTCTTCCCGGTGTTCGAGGCCGTCGACGGCGAGGTCACCGATGTGACACCCATCCGGCGCCGGCTCCCGGTGGAGGAGTACCTGCGCCCGCAGAAGCGGTACGCGCACCTCTTCCGGCCGGAGGTCCAGAAGGACGTCATCGCCCGGCTGCAACGGACGGCCGACCGCAACATCGCCCGCTTCGGACTGCTGGCCCCTCAGGAGGCGTCGCCGTGAAGGACAAACCGTTCGCGATCACTTTGGACGTCGGCTCCAGCCTGGCCAACCACACGGGCGCCTGGCGCACCGAACGGCCGGTGTACGTCGACCGGTTGCCGCCGTGCAACCAGGCCTGCCCGGCGGGCGAGAACATCCAGCAGTGGCTGTACCACGCGGAGAGCGGGGACTACGCGGCCGCCTGGCGGCAGCTGATGCGCGACAACCCGCTGCCCGCCGTCATGGGCCGCGTCTGCTACCACCCCTGTGAGACGGCCTGCAACCGCGTCCAGGTCGACAACGCGGTGGGCATCAACGCGATCGAGCGCTTCCTGGGCGACGAGGCCATCAGGCAGGGCTGGACCGTGCCACCGCCCACGGTCGGCTCCGGCAAGCGGGTTCTGGTCGTGGGATCCGGCCCGGCCGGCCTGTCGGCCGCGTACCACCTGCGGCTGATGGGCCACGAGGTCACCGTCCGCGAGGCACAGGACCGGCTCGGCGGGATGATGCGCCACGGCATCCCGCGCTACCGCCTGCCGCGTGAGGTGCTGGACGCGGAGATCCACCGCATCCGAGCGCTCGGCGTCGCCTTCGAGACCGGCGCCCGGGTCGACGACGTGCTGGCCGCGCAGCGGGACGGCGGATTCGACGCCGTGTTCCTCGCGGTCGGCGCGGGCATCGGCAAACGGGCGTACATCCCGGCCGGCGACAGCGCCCACATCCTCGACGCGGTCGCACTGCTCGGCAGCATGGAGGGCGAGGGACCGCCCCTGCTGGGCCGCAGGGTCGCCGTCTACGGCGGCGGCAACACGGCCATGGACGCGGCCCGCACCGCCCGCAGGCTCGGCGCGACCGACGCCGTGGTGGTCTACCGCCGCACCCGCGACCGGATGCCCGCCCATGACATCGAGGTCGAGGAGGCGCTGGAGGAGGGCGTGCGGATGAAGTGGCTGTCGACCATCAAGCACGCCGACGAGGGCCGGCTCACCATCGAGAGGATGGAGCTCGACACGTCCGGATTCCCGCAGCCCACCGGCGAGTTCGAGGAGCTGGAGGCGGACAGCGTGGTGCTGGCGCTCGGCCAGGACACCGACCTCTCCCTCCTGAGGGACGTGCCGGACCTGGCCGTGGAGCACGGCATGGTGCAGGTGGCCGACGGGCTGATGACCGGACACGACGGGATCTTCGCCGGCGGCGACATGGTGCCCGACGACCGCACGGTCACCGTGGCCGTGGGACACGGCAAGAAGGCGGCCCGGCACATCGACGCGTATCTGCGCGGCACGGTGTACGACCCCGGCCCCCGGCACGGGCCCGCCACCTCCGACCGGCTCAACACCTGGTACTACTCGGACGCCCCGGCCTCCGTGCGGCCGCGGCTCGAAGTGGCCCGGCGGGTCTCGACGTTCGACGAGGTGGTGCAGGGGCTCGACGAGTCCACCGCCCTGTTCGAGGCCCGGCGCTGCATGTCGTGCGGCAACTGCTTCGAGTGCGACAACTGCTACGGCGTCTGCCCGGACAACGCCGTCATCAAGCTGGGACCGGGCAAGGGGTTCACGATCGACCTCGACTACTGCAAGGGCTGCGGGCTGTGTGCGGCGGAGTGCCCGAGCGGGGCGATCGACATGGTGCCCGAGGAGTGAGCCGCACCCGCACGGTCGGGGGGGCCCCCCCGCGTGGGGGGGGGGGCCCCCCCCCCGGGGGGGGGGGGGGGGCCCCCGGCCCGGCCGGGGGGGGGGGGGGGGCGCCCCAGGAGGGGGGGGTGTCGAAAAAC
>NZ_JBIWOE010000001.1:249424-270156 GCF_044767585.1 Streptomyces sp. NPDC101225 | reverse complement strand
GGGGGGGGTGTGGGGGGGTGGGCCGGCGCGGGGCGTTCGACTTGGTGCGCTTGTCGTGCGCCCCCCCGGCCGGGTCGCGGGCCCCCGCGGGTTGGGGGGGGGCCCCCCGACCGTGCGGGTCATCCGACGAACTCGCCGACGGCCGCCTTGAGTTCGGCCAGTCCCTTCTTCGCGTCGGTGAAGAACATGCCGGTCTTCGGGTCGGTGTAGAGCTCGTTGTCGATCCCGGCGTAGCCGTGGCCCATCGAGCGCTTGATGACGACGACGCTCCTCGCCTTGTCGACGTCGAGGATCGGCATGCCCGAGATCGCGTTGCCCGGGCGGCGGGCGGCGGGGTTGGTGACGTCGTTGGCGCCGATGACGAGGGCGACGTCGGCCTGCGGGAACTCCGGGTTGACCTCGTCCATCTCCTTCAGCTGGGGGTAGGGCACGTCGGCCTCCGCCAGCAGCACGTTCATGTGCCCCGGCATACGCCCCGCGACCGGATGGATGGCGTAGCTGACCTCGACCCCGTGCTCGGTCAGCAGCTTTGCCAGGGAGCCGAGTTCGTGCTGGGCCTGCGCCGCGGCAAGGCCGTAGCCCGGGACGAGGACGACCTTGCCGGCGTACGCCAGCTGGATCGCCACGTCGTCCACGGAGACCGCCCGCACCTGGGCCGGTGGTCCGCCGGCGGACGCGGGAACCTCGTCCCCGGTGCCGAAGCCGCCCACCACGATGCCGGCGACCGACCGGTTCATCGCGTCGGCCATCAGCTTGGTGAGGATGCCGCCCGAGGAACTGACCAGCATGCCCGCGATGATCAGCGCGGTCTCGTCCAGGACGAAGCCCGCCATCGCGACCGCCGATCCCGTGAAGGCGTTGAGCAGGGCGATCACGACCGGCATGTCCGCGCCGCCGATCGGCAGCACCATCGTCACGCCGAAGACCAGGGCGACGGCCGCGAGACCGTACAGCGGGGTGCGGGACTGCGGCTCCAGCACCAGCCAGACCGTGCCGGCGACGAAGGACAGCGGCAGCACCGCGTTCAGCAGCCGCGCGCCCGGGAACACCACCGGCGCACCGGAGACGACGCCCTGGAGCTTGCCCGCGGCGACCAGCGAGCCGGAGAAGGTGACCGCGCCGATGACGATGTCCAGCGCTCCCGGGAGCGAGACCCGCGCACCCAGCGCGCCCGGGTGATCGGCCTGGAGCAGGTCGTTGACCGCGATGAGCGCGGCCGCCCCGCCGCCGACTGCGTTGAACAGACTGACCAGTTGGGGCATGGCGGTCATCTTGACCTCGCGCGCGGCGTACAGGCCGAGCGCGGCGCCGACGAGACCGCCCGAGACCAGCACGAGCCAGCCCGTCGTGGTGATCGTGCCCTCGTGGGCCACCAGCCACACCGTGGCGGCGATCGCGACGGCCATGGCTCCGGCGGAGATCGCGTTGCCACGGCGGGCCGTTCGGGGGTGGTTCATCAGGTGCAGGCCGAGCACGAAGCAGACGGCCGTGGCCAGGAAGACGTAGTGCACGGCGTTCGAGACGGTGTCCACGGCGCTCACCCCTTGTCCTTGCCGCCGTCGCGGGGCGTGGTCCTGAACATCTCCAGCATCCGGTCGGTGACGACGTAGCCGCCGACGACGTTCATCGCGCCGAACACCATGGCCACGAAGGCGAGGACGTAGCCGAGCCGGGTGTGCGACTCCGCGGCGATCAGCATGGCGCCGATCACGACGATGCCGTGCACCGCGTTCGAGCCGGACATCAGGGGCGTGTGCAGGGTCGCGGGGACCTTGCTGATGACCTCGACGCCGACCAGGACGCTCAGGACGAACACGGTGATCGCGGTGAGGAGGTCGAGGTCGTTCATGAGGGGGCTCCTTGGGTGAGCGCGGCCGTGATCTCGTCGGCCGGGTCGAGGAACAGCCGGCCGTCGTGCACGAGGTGGCGCAGGACCGCCACGAGGTTGCGGGCGTAGGCCGTGGAGGCGGCGGTCGCCATCGCGGACGGCAGGTGTCCGGCGCCGATCACGGTGACACCGTTGTCCAGCACGACCGTCTTGTCGGGTGTCGAACCCTCGACGTTGCCGCCGAGTTCGCTCGCGGCGAGGTCGACGACGACCGAACCGGGCCTCATCGCCTCGACGGCGGCGGCCGTGACCAGCAACGGCGGTGTGCGGCCCGGGACTTGGGCGGTGGTGATGACGATGTCCGTACGGGCGACGTGCGCGTCCAGCGCCGCTCGCTGCGCCGCCTGCTCCGCCTCGGACAACTCCCGTGCGTAGCCGCCCTGCCCGGCGCCCGATCCGGTGCCTGGCGGGCGCTGGATGTCCAGGAATCGGGCGCCGAGCGACTCCACCTCCTCCCGTGACTCGGGGCGAACGTCGTACGCCGTGACGACGGCGCCGAGGCGGCGGGCGGTGGCGATCGCCTGCAGTCCGGCCACGCCGGCGCCGAGGACCAGGAGTTGGGCCGGGCGGGCCGTGCCCGCCGCGGTGGTCAGCATCGGGAAGAAGCGGTCGTAGGAGTCGGCCGCCAGCACCGCCGCCTTGTAGCCGGCGACGCTCGCCTGCGAGGTCAGCGCGTCCATGGACTGGGCGCGGCTGAGGGTGCGCGGCAGCAGATCGAGGCTCACCGTGCGCACCCCGCGCCGGTTCAGCTCGCGCACGAGGTCCGGACGGCGCAGCGGTTCGAGCAGCCCGATCAGGATCTGCTCGCCGCGCAGCGCCCGGGCGGTCTCCGGGTCCGGCGGGCCGACGCACAGGACGGCGTCCGCGCGTGCGTACAGCTCTTCCGGGGCCACGACGCCCGCGCCGGCGTCGGCGTAGTCGGCGTCCGTGAACCAGGCTCCGGCCCCTGCCCCGGCCTCGATCAGGACGTCGAGCCCGATCCGGCGCAGGAGGGTGACGGCCTCGGGAACGAGCGCGACGCGGCGTTCGGCGGGCGCCCGCTCCCGTACGGCACCCACGGTGACGGTGGCCATGTTCTGCTGCCTCTCCCTGGGCCCCGGGGTCCCCGGAACTCAGAACTCGAAGACGAGCCGGGCCTCGGCCCGTCCGCCGAGGACCTCGTCGAAGGAGTCGTTGACCTGGTCGAGACGCCGGGGCTCGGCGATGACACGGGTCCGTCCGGCGGCGTGCAGCGCGAAGACCTCGGCCAGATCCTGGCGGGTGCCCACGATCGAGCCGATGACGGAGATGCCGCCGAGGACCGTGTCGAAGATGGGCACGTCGATGGAGGCATTGTCGGCGGGCAGGCCGACCATGACCAGACGTCCGCCGCGGTTGAGCGACCGGAACGCCTGCTCGAAGGCCGTGGGCGCGGCGGCGAGCACGACGGCCACGTCCGCCCCGCCGGCCTTCCTGATCTCCTCGACCGGGTCGTGGGTACGGGCGTTGACGATCTGGTCCGCGCCGAGCCGGTGCGCCAGTCCGAGCTTGTCGGGCTCCAGGTCGACGGCGGTGACCAGACCGCCCACGAGACGGGCGTACTGCAGCGCGAGGTGGCCCAGGCCACCGACGCCGAAGATCGCGACGCGCTCGGCCGGGACCACGTGGGCGACCTTGATCGCCTTGTACGTGGTGACGCCCGCACAGGTCAGCGGCGCCGCCTCGAAGGAGGACACACCGTCGGGCACCCGGACGACCGCGCCCGCGTCGGCGACGGCGTACTCCGCGTAGCAACCGTCCACGGAGTAGCCGGAGTTGACCTGCGACTCGCACAGGGTCTCCCAGCCGGACACGCAGTAGCGGCAGGTGCCGCAGGACGAGCCGAGCCACGGCACGGCCACCCGCCGGCCGACCAGGTCGGGCGAGACGCCCGCACCGGCCGCCCGCACCGGACCGACACCCTCGTGACCGGGCACGAACGGCGGCCGCGGCTTGACGGGCCAGTCGCCGTGGGCGGCGTGGATGTCGGTGTGGCAGAGCCCGGAGGCCTCCATCTCCACGAGCACCTGGCCGGGGCCGGGCTCGGGAACGGGCAGGTCCTGGATCTCCAGGGGCTTGCCGAAGTCGGTGACGACCGCTGCCTTCATGTTCTGCTCCTCGACGAGGCCGGTGCGCGGGTGCGCCGGCCGGCCCGTCCGGCTCCGGCCGTGCACCATCCGCATGCCGTCCCGTCGAGCCGGGACGGCCACCACCAGCCTCACCGCGGACGAGGAGCGACTGCAGAGGCCGAACGGCCCTGCGAGGGGGCCTGTGGGCTCGTACCGGAAGGGCCGCGTCGTCCCGCCGCCGGCTCAACCGGGGCACCGTCACGGGCCCTCGCGCGGCGCTACTGCGGCGGTGTCACCGGCGCGTGCCAGGCCAGCACGGTGCCGCCCGAGGGTCCGGCACCGAACGTCATGTCCCCGCCCAGCTGCTCGGCCCGCTCGGCCATGTTGCGCAGGCCGCTGCGGCGGCCGTCGGGCGGGATGCCCACGCCGTCGTCCGCGACCGTGAGCCGGAGCTCCCGGCCGTCCATCTCCAGGACGACGTCGGTACGGCCGGCCCCGGCGTGCCGGGCGACGTTGGTCAGGGCCTCGGACAGGACGGCCACGACGTGATCGGCGACCTCCCGCGGCACATCGGTGTCCAGCAGGCCTTCCATCCGCAGACTGGGCGCGAAGCCGAGCACCTGGCTCGCCTCGCCGACCACGCGCACCACGCGGGCCCGCAGACCCGTTCCGGCGCCGTCCTCACGGGCCCGCAGGCCGAAGATCGTCGACCGGATGATCTTGATCGTCTCGTCCAGGTCGTCGACCGCGCGCGCCACGCGGCCGGCGGCCTCCTCGTGCTCGATGAAGCGGCCGGCGCTCTGCAGCGTCATGCCGGTCGCGAACAGCCGCTGGATCGCCAGGTCGTGCAGGTCGCGGGCGATCCGGTCGCGGTCCTTGAGCACCGCGACCTCCTCGGCGTCGCGCCGGCGCTCCGCGAGCTCCATGGCGATCGCGGCCTGCGCGGCGAAGGACTGCAGCGGATCGATCTCGGTGGCCTCGTAGACCTGCCGGCCCGCCCTGCGCGCCAGCAGGACCACACCGCGCGCACCCGTGCCACTCGCCCCGATGGGCACGGCGACGGCGGGGCCGAGCCCCTGGAAACGCGGCGGCTCCGGGGAGACCCGCTCGTCGTGGACGACGTCCTCGCTGGTGACCGGCGCGCCCGCGGTGAAGGCCAGACCCATCAGGCTCGTCTCCATGGGCAGCACGAGGCCCCGGTGCGCCTCGGAGTCCATCCCGACCGCGATCTCCACCGAGAGCCTGCCGGTGTCCTCCATGGGGAGCGCGACCGCCGCCAGGGCCGAGCAGGTGATCTCTCCGGCCCGCTCGGCGATCAGGCTGAGCACCTCCACGCTCGGCCCGCCGGACATCAGGCCGTGGGTGATCTCCGCGTTCGCCTGCAGCCAGCGCTCGCGCAGCCGGGACTCCTCGTACAGGCGGGCGTTGTCGATCGCCACACCGGCCGCCACGGCCAGCGTGGCCAGGACCGACTCGTCCTCCTCGTCGAACTGCGCCCCGCCCCGCTTCTCGGTCAGGTAGAGGTTGCCGAACACCTGGTCACGGACCCGGATGGGGACGCCGAGGAAGGTGTTCATCGGCGGATGGTGGGCCGGGAAGCCGTACGACGCCGGGTGCTCGGAGATCTTGGCCAGCCGCAGCGGCTCGGGGTGCCGGATGAGCTCGCCGAGGATGCCGTGCCCCTCGGGGTAGGGGCCGATCTCGGCGATGGTCTCGTCGCTGACACCGATCGTGTGGAAGGCGGACAGCCGCTTGCCGTCGGGGCCGATCACGCCGAGCGCGGCGTACTCGGCGTCGACCAGGGCCGCCGCGGCCTCCACGATGCTGTGCAGGGCCTGTTCGAGGTCGAGTTCGCGGCCGACCGAGAGCACCGCCTCCAGGAGGCTGTGCACCCGGTCACGGGTGCCGCGCGCCGCGTCCAGCCGTGCCTGCAGCTCCTCCAGCAGCTCGTCGAGCCTCAGCTGCGGCAGCCGTACACGCGCGTCCTGGGGCTCCTCAGGGCTTCCCACCGGTGCTCCTCCAACTCCCTGACACCGCCGACGGCCACCACGCCGGTCAGGTGCCACGGTAGTCGTCCGCGGCGGGCCGCGGTACGGGCTCCGGGAGGATCAGGCCGCTTCCGGGCCGGTCAGGTGCGCGGGAGGCGGGCCGCGACGTACTCGGTGAGGTCGAGGAGCCGGTTGGTGTAGCCCCACTCGTTGTCGTACCAGCCGAAGACCTTGACCAGCTCGCCGTTGGCCTGGGTCAGCGGGGCGTCCAGGACGCAGGACGCGGGGTCGCCGACGACGTCGCGGGAGACGATCGGGGCGTCCGAGACCCGCAGCACCCCCTTCAGCGGCCCGTCGGCGGCCTCGCGGTAGGCGGCGTTGACCTCGTCCGCGGTGACGTGCCGGCTCAGGACCACACCGAGGTCGGTCAGCGAGCCGTCCTCCACGGGCACCCGCACGGCGATGCCGTCGAGCGTGCCGGCCAGCTCGGGCAGGACGAGGCCGACCGCACGGGCGGCACCCGTGCTGGTGGGGATGATGTTGACGGCGGCGCTGCGGCCGCGCCGCAGGTCCTTGTGCGGGCCGTCCAGGACCACCTGGTCGTTGGTGTAGCCGTGGATGGTGGTCATCAGCCCCTTGACGACGCCGAAGTGCTCGTGGAGCACCTTCACCATGGGGGCGACGCAGTTCGTGGTGCAGGAGGCGTTGGAGACGACGTGGTCGACGTCCGGGTCGTAGGTGTTCTCGTTGACCCCCATGACGAGGGTGGCGTCGACGTCCTTGCCCGGGACGGACAGCAGCACCTTGCGGGCGCCCGCCTTCAGGTGGGCCGCGGCCTGCGCGCGGGTGCGGAAGCGGCCGGTGGACTCGATGACGACGTCCGCGCCGTACTCGCCCCAGGCGAGGGCGGCCGGGTCGCGTTCGGCGGTCACGGCGATGCGCCGGCCGTCCACCGTGAGGGAGTGCCCGTCGTGCTCGACGGTGCGGTGCAGGCGGCCGTACGTGGAGTCGAACTCCAGCAGATGGGCCAGCGTCGCCGGTGAGGTGATGTCGTTGACGGCCACGACCTCGACGGGTGCGCCGGTGCCGTCGTCCGCCCGCTCCAGCACGCAGCGCAGGTAGTTGCGTCCGATGCGGCCGAAGCCGTTGATGCCCACGCGTACGGTCATGTCCGTCGCCCTCCCGGTCGTCGCCCGGCATGTGTCCGGGGTCTGCCGCCAGCCTGCGGACCGCGGGCCGTGCGGGGCTTGGGCCGTACGGGGGCGATCCGGGGCCGTTCGGCCCGGGTGGGTGTCAGCCGCCCTGCCGGCGCAGCCGGTCCTGGGCCTGGGTGGCGATCACCGCGGCCTGGATGCGCCGTTCGACGCCGAGCTTGGCCAGCAGCCGGGAGATGTGGTTCTTGACGGTCTTCTCGGCCAGGAAGAGCCGCCGGCCGATCTGCCGGTTGGTCAGCCCCTCGCCGATCAGGGTGAGGATCTCGCGCTCGCGGTCGGTCAGGCCCGGCAGCGCGTCCGGTTCCTCCTCCTGCTCCTGCCCGCCGCGCAGGCGGGCCATCAGTCTCGTCGTGGCGCTCGGGTCGAGCAGCGACTGGCCCGAGGCGACCGTGCGCACGGCCGACACCAGGTCCGAGCCCTGGATCTGCTTCAGGACGTATCCGGACGCGCCCGCCATGATCGAGTCCAGCAGGGCCTCCTCGTCGTCGAACGAGGTCAGCATCAGGCAGGCCAGCTCGGGCATCCGCGAGCGCAGCTCCCGGCAGACGCTCACGCCGTCGCCGTCGGGCAGCCGCACGTCGAGCACCGCCACCTGCGGGCGCAGCGCCGGGACACGGACCAGGGCCTGCTCGGCCGTGGAGGCCTCGCCGACCACGGTGATGTCCGCCTCGTCGTCGAGGAGGTCGCGCACCCCCCGCCGCACCACTTCGTGGTCGTCCAGCAGGAAGACCCGGATCGGGCCGTCGGGGCCCGACCGCTCGCCGTCCGCCATCGGATGCTCCTCTCCTGCGCGCCGCGCCGGGTTCCGCGACCGGCGCCCGGTGTCGGGATACTCCTCGCTCGCCTGTCCGGGGTCCAGGGCCGGTCGGCCCTGATCCCGGGCGTCTCTCCTTCCCGCTACCCGCCCGGCCCCGCGTCACGCCCCCGCCTCCCCCGTGGGGCCAGGGCCGACCGGACGTGGACTGGGGCCGAACGGCCCTTACGGGGCGTACCGGTGTGCGTTCCAATGATCGGCAGACGTGAGCCGCCGACCCGTACGGGATTTCGCCATGCGCCAGACCCACCCGGCCCTCGTGGGACCGCGCCGGAGCATCGAGCTCGACCGGGCCGAAGCCTGGCGTCTGCTGGGCAGTGTGTCCCTCGGCAGGATCGTCTTCACCCGGCACGCGCTGCCGACCATCCGGCCCGTCAACCACATCCTGGACGACGGTGACATCGTCATCCGCACCCATGAGGGCGCGGCCCTCACCTCCCGCACGCGGGAATCGGCGTCCACGGGCGTGGTCGTGGCCTACGAGGCCGACGCCATCGACCCGCGCACGCACCTCGGCTGGAGCGTCGTGGCCACCGGGTTCGCGCACCTGGTGACCGATCCGCGGGAGATCGACCGCTACCGGCGGCTGCTGCATCCCTGGGTGCAGCAGACCATGGACTACGCCGTCCGTATCCGGCCCGACCTGATCACCGGCATCCGTCTCACCGACGCGGACGCGAGTGGGTCCGGCGGCGGCTGAGACCGGCCCCGCACGACAGGGACCGACGGTCCCGGGACCACCCCCGACGGCCCATGCCCGGCGCGGTGTTTTGGAACGACGCTGATCCTGGGCCCAGGTCGCCGCCGCGGCGCCACGGGCCGAAGGAGTTGATCGCCATGACGAGCCCGGCGAGTGCGACGGACCGTCCCGTACGCGTGAACGCGGTGCTCGACCCGCAGCTGTCCCGCTGGCTGTGGCTGGTGAAGTGGATCCTGCTGATTCCCCACTACGTGGTGCTGTTCTTCCTGTGGATCGCCTTCACCCTGGTCAGCGTGGTCGCGTTCGTCAGCATCCTGTTCACCGAGCGCTACCCACGGTCCCTGTTCGACTTCAACCTCGGTGTCCTGCGCTGGAGTTGGCGCGTCGCCTACTACTCGTACGGCGCCCTGGGCACCGACCGCTATCCGCCGTTCAGCCTGGGCGAGGAGCCCGACTACCCCGCCCGGCTGGACATCGCCTATCCCGAACGCCTGTCCCGGGGACTGGTGCTGGTGAAGTGGTGGCTGCTGGCCATCCCGCACTACATCATCATCGGGTTCTTCCTCGGCGGCTACCACCTCGGCTGGTGGGACGGCGGCCTGGTGGCCGTGCTCGCGGTGATCGCGGCCGTGACCCTGGCCTTCACCGAGAAGTACCCCCGCAGCCTGTTCGACCTGATCCTCGGCCTCAACCGGTGGGTGCTGCGGGTGGCCGCCTACGCCGGCCTGATGACGGACGTCTACCCGCCGTTCCGCCTCGACATGGGCGGGACCGAGCCGTCCGGGCCGGAGGAGCAGGCATGACCGAGCTGCTGGTCGCCGCCTTCCTGGTGGTGCACGGACTGCTGCACCCCGGCGTCTGGACGGCGCCGCAGCCGCAGTCCGGCGGCGCCCCGGCACCCTTCACCCCCGGGCACTCGTGGCTGCTGGCGTCCGCGGGTGTCTCCACGGCGGCGGCCAGGACGGCGGCGCTCACCCTGGCCTGGTACACGGCCGTGGTGTACGTGGTCGCCGGCGCCGGGGTGCTGGCGGGCGGCGGCTGGTGGCCCACGGCCGCTCTCGTCGCCGCGTCGAGCGGCCTGGTCCTCAAGGCGGTGTGGTTCGATCCGTGGCTGAGCGTGGGCGTCCTGCTGGATCTGGGCGTCATCGTCGCGGTGGCCTGCGCCTGGCCCGCCTCGCTCCACTGACCAGGCCCACTGACCAGGCCCACTGACCCGGCCAGTGACTCGCCCGGCCGACCGGCCCTGCCGACGGCCGGCTGCGGCGCGTCGGCCGGCTGCGGCGCCTCAGTCGTGCGGCACCACCGCGACCGGCGCGACGGCGTGCTGCAGCACCGCGTGGGTCACCGGGCCGATGTGACTGCCCACGGCCGCACGGCGGTTGGTGCGCCCGACGACGATCAGCGCCGCGTCGCGTGAGGCCTGCACGAGATGACGGCCGGCACTGCCGATCACGGCCTGCTCACGCACGTCCACGCCGGGGAACTTCTCCTGCCACGGCCGCAGCGCCTGTGTCAGCCGCTGCCGGATCAGCCCGGCCTGCTCCTCGTTGAGCCCCACGTCCATGGCGGCTCCGTAGCCGCGGGAGGCCGGCAGACTCCAGCCGTGGACGACCCGGAGCCCGGCCGCACGGCGCTGCGCCGCCTCGAAGGCGAAGCGGATCACGGACTCCCCGGGCTGCTCCAGGTCGATGCCCAGCACGACGTCACGGTAGGGAGTGCCGGTGGACTCGGTCCCCGAGGCGTCCGGCAGATGCTCGTCCACGGCCCGCTCATCGGCCCGTACGAGGACCACCGGCCGCTCCACCCGGGCCACCAGGGCGAGGGCGACGGATCCGACCAGGAGCCCGGCGACCGTACCGAGCCCCCGCGACCCCAGCACCAGCAGGTCGGCGTCCTCGGCGGCGGCCAGCAGGGCCGCGACGGGGTGGTCCCCGCTGTGCTCGGTCTCGATCCGCAGTGCCGGGTGACGGTCCGCGAGCCGTGAACGCGTCTGCCGCAACAGGCTCTTCGCCCACGTTCCCTGCGTGTCGACCGCGCCGGGCGCCGGTATCCCGCCGAGCGGCGGATGCACGTACGGCGTCTGGTCCCAGCCGTGCACGAGGAGCAGGACGGCCTCGCGCTGCTCGGCCTCGCGGGCCGCCCAGTCCGCGGCGGCCAGGCTCTGCGGGGAACCGTCGAGACCGACAGTGATCGTGGACATGTACGGACCTCCTTGGGGGGATGCCAGGCCAGTCTCCGGGCGGCGCGGGTGGGACAGGAGGTGCCTCACGTCCCTCACCGGGGGCCGAACGGCCCCCGTGGGAGACCCCCGTGACATCGCATCAGGCCGGTCACCGCACGCGCCTCGCCGGCAAGGACCGAAGGGCCCGCGGTCAGGTCCGGTCACCCCACCCGGACGGGCGGCCCAGGAGGCACTGTTGAATCAGGCGGGAACGCCGCGCACGGCATCCCAGGGGCTCCCCCCGTCCCTACCGGTCACGGCACCCGCCAGGGGGACGGCCCGGCGAAGGGCCGCGGCCGCACACGGGTCGTCGGCCGCGTGCCCGCACGGTTCCATCCCGCGCGGGCGCGTCCCCCGCCGGGGGCGCTCCCGGCGCCCCCGGCCGGCCGTCCCGCACGGCCGGGACAGGGCCGGGCGGGGAGGGAGGCGGTGCCGGAGGGCCCCAGGCCGCGGCAGGGCCGTTGGGCCGATGCGCCCGAGTCCTTGGGCCGTAGGTCCCTGTTTCGGTCCGCGGCCGTCACGGGCGTCGAACCCTGGTCGCACCCCTGCTAGACAGAAGGGGCCGCGCAGTCGACGCGGTCCGCTTCGCACCTCGATCCCCGCACCCGGGAGGCCCCATGCTGTCCGCAGAGTCCGCCGCCGTGGTCCGTGCCACCCTGCCCGCGGTGGCGGGAGCGCTCGACGAGATCACGACGCGCTTCTACGGGGCGATGTTCCGGGACCGGCCGGAGCTGCTGGACGGCATGTTCAACCGGGGCAACCAGGCGAACGGCGAGCAGCGGCGTGCGCTGGCCGGCTCGATCGCCGGGTTCGCGACCGCGCTGCTGGACGAGCCGGACACCCGGCCCGACGCCCTGCTGGACCGCATAGCGCACAAGCACGCCGCGGTCGGCGTCACCGACGACCAGTACACCCTCGTGCACAAGTACCTGTTCGCCGCCATCGCCGAGACCCTCGGCGACGCCGTGACCCCGGAGGTGGCCGCGGCCTGGGACGAGGTGTACTGGCTGATGGCCGGCGCCCTGATCGGCCGGGAGGCGCGCCTCTACCACGAGGCGGGCGTCGATCCGGGGCAGGGCTGGCGGCGGTGGACGGTCGTCGAGCGGCGTGCCGAGACCCCGGACGTGGTGTCGTTCCTGCTCCGCCCGGCGGACGGCCGGCCGGCCCCGCGGGCGCGGGCGGGCCAGTACGTCAGCGTACGCGTCCGCATGCCCGACGGAGTCGATCAGCTGCGGCAGTACAGCCTGTCCTCGGACCCGGGCCGGGAGCTGAGGCGCATCACGGTGAAGCGGGTGACCGGCACGGCCGCCGCGCCGCGCGGCGAGGTCTCCAACCTGCTGCACAGCCAGGTCCACGAGGGCGACCGGCTGACGCTCTCCGCGCCCTTCGGCGACGTCTTCCTCGACGACCGGGAGCGTGCCACCGGCCCGCTGGTGCTGATCTCGGCGGGCATCGGCTGCACTCCCATGACGGGCATCCTGGCCCGGCTGGAGGCCGACGCCTCGACCCGCGAGGTGCTGGTCCTGCATGCCGACGGCTCCCCCGGCGAGCATGCGCTGCGCGCCGAGACCCGTGACCTCGTCGAGCAACTGCCGGGTGCCCGCTCGGTGTTCTGGTACGAGCGCCCCGGATCCGAGGAACCGGCCGCCCGCACCGGCCTGATGGACCTCTCCGGTGTGGAACTCCCCGACGGGGCGACGGTGTACCTGTGCGGCCCGGTGCCCTTCATGCGCGACGTCCGTGCACAACTGCTCGGCGCGGGAGTGCCCGCCCGGCTCATCCGGTACGAGGTCTTCGGACCCGACCTGTGGCTGCCCGGCTCCGCCGCCTGACGGCCCACGCACCTTCAAGGAAAGGAGTCACCATGAACGGCGACAACAACCAGGACGCGCCCGCGGTGCGGCTGCGCTGCGACGGCGCGGTGGACGAGGCGAGCCTCGCCTACGCGCGCGTGAAGATCGACGCCGTCGTCGGCCGGTCCGGACTGCCCGCCGTCACCGGCGAGGTGCGCATCGTGCGGGCCGCCGCCCATGCCGACCTGCCCTGGTCGGCCGTGGCCGAGCTGAGCGTCGGCGGCCGGCCGGTGGTCGTCACCGCCGAGGAGGCCACCGGCCACGAGGCGGTCGACCAGTTGCAGGCCCGGCTGCGGCGCCAGATCGACCGGGCCGCCCACTCCTGGGACGACGGTCACCGGACGGCCGCACCGCCGTGGCGAGGCGGCACTCGGCGCTCGGCATAGTTCCGGGCCGTGCGCGGGGCCCGGTCGGCGGGCCTCCCCGGGCGGCGGACGCACGAGGGGCTGTGCGACGGCGACGGCGTGGCTGGAGGCCGGGGCGACGCGGCGCCCGCCGGGGCCGTCCTCCTGATCCGCGAGGACGGATTCCAGGGATGCGCGGGATGCGCGGGAGCGGGCATCCGCCTCCTCGGGGAACGGCGCACCGTCGGCGGCACCCCCGAGGGGCCGGCGGCCACGCCGGGCCGACCGTCCTGCGCGGTGGGTCCGGCGGCCCCCGGTCAACGGCCCCATGGCACCGGGACAGAGCCGTTCGGCCTCTGCGGGACACGGGCGTGTCCACGGACGCTGGAGGGTGAGCCCAGCGCCCGGCGGGTGCGAACCGCTCCGCCGGTGCGAGGTGCTCGCCGACGCCGAGCAGGCGCGGCTCGGAACGTTGCCTCGGGTGCGCGGCGACAGCGCCGGCACCCGGGGCCCGATCGCAGGCCGAAGCGGGTGTGAAGGCATGGGACATGAGGATTCGGCAGGACTGCTGCACCGGTTCGACCGGTGGCTGTACCGCCGGGGCCGCCCCAACGGGCCGGCCCGGATGATGAACCGGCAGACGGTGCTCCTGGCCTCGGCCGGGCTGGGACCGAGGCGTGTGGTCACGCTGGAGGTGACCGGGCGCCGTACGGGACGCCGCCGCTCGCTCCCCCTGGTGGTCGCCGACCTCGACGGCGAGCACTACCTGGTGGCGATGCTCGGCCGGGACACGAACTGGGTGCGCAACGTCCGCGCGGCCGACGGCCGGGCGGTACTGCGGCACGGCCGTCGCACGGCCGTACGACTGGAGGAGGTCGAGAGCGCCGATCGCGCGCCCGTCCTGCGCCGCTATCTCGCGCTGGCCCCGGGAGCCCGGCCGCATCTGCCCGTGGACCGGCACGCTCCGCCGGCGGAGTTCAAGCGGATCGCCGAGCAGATCCCCGTCTTCCGCATCCGGCCCGACCGGCCCGGGCCGCGGGAGGAGAGCGCGCCGTGACCGTCCCGTCCACCGCCGCCGAGACCCCCGCCACAGACGGGCCGGCCGCCGCGGTCTCCGTCTCGGGCCTGGTGAAGACGTTCGGCGCGACCAGGGCGCTGGACGGGCTGGACCTGACCGTGGCCACCGGCGAGGTGCACGGCTTCCTCGGGCCCAACGGCGCGGGCAAGACCACCACGATCCGGGTGCTGCTGGGCCTGCTGCGCCCCGACGCCGGGAAGGCCGTTCTGCTCGGCGGTGATCCCTGGCGGGACGCGGTCGCCCTGCACCGGCGGCTGGCCTACGTACCCGGCGACGTCTCCCTGTGGCCGAAGCTGAGCGGCGGCGAGATCATCGACGTCTTCGGCCGGCTGCGCGGGGACCTGGACCCGGCCCGGCGGGACGAGCTGCTGGAGCGGTTCGAACTGGATCCGACCAAGAAGGCCCGCACCTACTCCAAGGGCAACCGGCAGAAGGTCGGCCTGGTCGCCGCCCTTGCCTCCGGCGCCGAGCTGCTGATCCTCGACGAGCCGACGTCCGGGCTGGACCCGCTGATGGAGACCGTCTTCCAGGACTGCATCCGCGAGGTCAAGGCCGAGGGCCGCACCGTGCTGCTGTCCAGCCACATCCTGGCCGAGGTGGAGGCCCTGTGCGACCGGGTCGACATCATCCGGGCCGGGCGGACCGTGGAGAGCGGCACGCTCAGCGAACTGCGCCACCTGACCCGTACGGCCGTCGACGTCCACACCGCCCGCCCGGCGGCCGGCCTGGACACCCTGCCCGGCGTGCACGACCTGCGCACCGACGGGCACCGCGCCCGCTTCGACGTCGACACCGACCACCTCGACGCGGCCGTACGCCTGCTCACCGCGTTCGGCATCCGCACACTCACCAGCCGGCCGCCCACCCTGGAGGAACTGTTCCTGCGTCACTACGGCGACGAACTGGCCGGGGAACGCGGGAGGCCGGACGCCCGTCCGGGCGCGGCCGGGCGCGACGGCGGCCCGCCGTGAGCACCGGGGCGGTCGAGCTGACGGGCACCGGCACGCTCACCCGGTGCCTGCTGCGCCGGGAGCGGGTCCGCATCGCCGTCTGGGTCGTCGCGGTCCCGCTGCTGGTGCTGCTCACCGCTGCCGCCGTCAAAGGGCTCTACCCCACCCAGCACGATCTCGACGTGGCGGCCCGGGGCAGTGAGGGCAACGCCGCCGCCATCGCCTTCAACGGACCGGCCCTCGCCCTCGACACGATGGGCGGTGAGGTGGCCTTCCAGACGGGGACGATCGGGCTCGTCATGGTCGCCCTGATGAGCATCTTCACGGTGGGGCGGCAGACCCGCGGCGAGGAGGAGGCCGGCCGCGCCGAGCTGGTGCGCGCCCTGCCGACCGGACGGCACGCGGGCGTCGCCGCCGCGCTGCTCGTGATCGCCGGCATGAACACGGCCGTCGCCACCGCGGTGACCCTCGGTCTGCTCGCGCTGGGCCTGCCGACGGCGGGCTCGGTCCTCTTCGGCGCGTCCTTCCTCGCCCTCGGTCTGGTCTTCGCCGCCTTCACCACCGTGGCCGCGCAGGTCAGCGAGAACACGCGGGTGGTGCACGGCTGCACCGGCGCCGTTCTGGGGCTGGCCTTCGTGCTGCGCGCCGTCGGGGACATCGGCGACGGCACCGCGTCCTGGTTCTCCCCCATCGGCTGGGTGCAGAAGACCCGGCCCTTCGCCGGCGAGCGCTGGTGGCCGCTGCTCCTGGCGGCCGGGGGCGCGGCCGCGGCACTCGCCCTCGCGTCGGTCCTCGCGGCCCGGCGCGACCTCGGCGCGGGTCTCGTGCCGCCGCGCCCCGGCCGGTCGCGCGCCGCCCCGGGCCTCGGCCGGCCGCTCGGGCTCGCGCTGCGCCTGCAGCGCGGCAGCCTGATCGGCTGGAGCTGCGCCGTGTTCCTCGCCGGAATCGCCTACGGCTGGGTCGCGGACGACGTCCAGGACCTCGTCGGCGACAACGACACCATGCGCAAGGTGATCGCCAGTTTCGGCGGGACGAGCATCACCGACGCCTACCTCACCCGCTCGCTGCTCACCGTCGCCCTGGTCGGCGCGGGCTTCGCCGTCCAGTCCGCCCTGCGCCCGCGCGGCGAGGAGACCGCGCTGCGCGCCGAACCCGTGCTGGCCACGCCCGTCTCCCGGCTGCGCTGGGCCGGCAGCCACCTCTCCGTCGCCGTCCTGGGCAGCGTGCTGGTCCTGGGGGCGGCGGGCCTGGGCACCGGCCTCACCTACGCGCTCGTCAGCCACGACGCCGGGCAGATCCTGCGCCTGCTCGGTGCCGCCCTTGCCTACGCGCCGGCGCTGTGGGTGCTCGCGGGGGTGGCGACCGCGCTGACCGGGCTGGCGCCGCGTGCCGTGGGCGCCGCCTGGGCCGTCCTCGGCCTGTGCCTGGTGGCCGGTGTGCTCGGCGACGTGCTCGGCCTCCCCGGCTGGCTGCTCGGCCTGTCCCCGTTCCAGCACCTCCCCCAACTCCCCGCCGACAGCTGGACGACCGGCGCCGCCTCGGCGGTCACGGCGGTCGCGGCGGCGCTGGTCGCGACCGGCCTGGCCGCCCTGCGCCACCGGGACGCCGGATAGGCGACGGGCGCCGGACCGCCGGCCTCCGCCGTGCGCGGGCACGTCCGCGCACGGGGGCCACAAGGACCCAGGGGCGGGACCGCCGGCCCCTCCGGCGCCCCGGACTCCCGCACGACGATGGGAACCGGACCGGGACAGCCGGGCGGAGGAGACCGCGGAGGTGCCTGCCATGTCACGACCGATCGTCGTCGGGGTCGACGGATCCCCCGAGAGCCTGGCCGCCGTCGAATGGGCGGCACGCGAGGCGCTGCGCCGCGATCGCCCCCTGCGTCTGGTGCATGCCTCCGAGTGGACCCCGGAGCGGGAGTCCTGCGGCGCGGCGCGCATGGTGCGCCACCATGTGGGCCGGGGCGTCCTGCACCGGGCCGCGGACCGTGTCGCGCGGATCTGCCCCGACATGTGGGTCACCGACGAGCACGTCGAGGCGCCGGCCCTCACGGCCCTGTCCGACGCCGCGGGCCGGGCCGAGTTGCTGGTCGTCGGCGCGCGCGGGCTGAGCGGCCGCACCGGATTCCTGGTCGGATCGGTGGCCCAGGCCCTCACGGCGCGGGCGGTCCGGCCCGTCGTCCTGATCGAGGCCGGGGAGCGGGCGGAGGACGCACATCTGCCGGACGGGGACGGCAACCCCTCGCTCCGCACGCCGTACCGTGACGTCGTCGTCGGCATCGACGTGCGCACGGCCTGCGACGAGGTCATCGGCTTCGCGTTCGAGGCGGCCCGGCTGCGCGGTGCGCGGCTGCACGCCCTGCACGCCTGGAGCGACGCGGACGGCATGGCACCGGGCCCGGGCGAGCCCGCCGCCGGCACGGGCCCGGCGGGCGAGGAGGACCGGCGCGGCTTCCTCGGCGCGGTGCTGCAGAACTGGCGCGACAAGTACCCCGGCGTCGACGTCGTCGAGACCGTCGCCGCGGGCGGGGCCGCACCCCATCTGGTCCGTGCCGGCACGGGCGCCGGACTGCTCGTCGTCGGCCGCCGTGTCCACGACAGCCGCGTCGGGCCGCACACCGGCCCGGTCACCCGCACGGTGATCCATCACGCGCGCTGCCCCGTCGCCGTCGTGCCGCACCGGTGAACGCCCGCGAGACGCCGGGCGCGGACGAACGGCGGCCCGCCATGGACACGGCGCACCCCGAGGTCGACCACGCGGCCCGCCGACTGGTCCGCGCGGCCGTCGCCGCGCCCTCGGTCCACAACACCCAGCCCTGGCTGTTCACCCACCGGGACGGCGCGCTGGACCTGTACGCGGACGGCGGGCGCCGGCTGCCGCTCGGCGACCCGGACGGGCGCGAGCAGCTGATCAGCTGTGGCGCGGCCCTGTTCAACGCCCGTGTGGCCATGCGGCGGCTGGGCCACCGGCCGGTCGTGCGGCTGCTCCCCGAGCCACGGGACCCCGCTCGTCTCGCCCGGGCCGGCTGGGGTCCGTACGCCCCGCCGAGCGCCGGCGAGAACCTGATGTACCGGGCGCTGTGGCAGCGGCACACGCACCGCGGCCCGTTCCGGACCACCCCGCTGCCGCCGCCGCTCGTCGCCGAACTGCGCGCGCACGCACGGGCCGAGGGCGCGGAGCTGTACCCGGTGCGGGCCCCGTACGCCCGCCGTCACCTGGCAGAACTGGTCCGTGCCGCCGAAGCGGTCCAGCGCGGCGACCCCGCGCGGCGCGCCGAGCTGGCCCACTGGACGCGGCCCGGCCGGGACGGCTCCCCGGACGGTGTCCCGCTCGCCTCCTGCGACGGCCGTCCGGACCGCACCGGTCTGGTCGGACGGGACTTCCTCCGCGTGACGGGCGCGGTGCCCGCCGTGCCGGCGGTGTGGCCCGCCGCCACGGGGCTGGTCATCGTCCTCGCCACCGCGCGCGACACGCGCGAGGACTGGCTGCGCGCCGGGCAGGCCCTGCAACGCGTCCTGCTGCACGCGACCGTCCGCTGGGCCGAGGCGGCCTTCCACACGCAGCCGCTCGAAGTGCCCTGGCTGCGCGAGCAGGTGCGCACGACGATCACGCGCGGCGAGTTCCCGCAGATGATCCTGCGCCTCGGCCACGTCCCCCGCGGCCAGGCGACCCCGCGACGGCCGGCCGACGCGGTCCTCAGGGCGGAGTGACGGCGCCCGCCACCCGCCGGAGTCCGCCCCGGCGGCCGGCTCACCAGCGCAGGCCCGCCCATCGGCGCCATCGCCGCATCGCCAGCCCCCGTCGCGCCTGTCCGCCGTGCCGGACCCACGACCGGCGGCCCCTGCGCGCCGTCCCCGGCCAGGAGCGCGCGAAACCGGCGAGGCGTCGGACGCGGCGCACCGCGGTGCGCTGTGCGCGGCGGACGGCCCGGCCGGCGTGCGGGCGGCGGCGCGGGGACCGGCGCCCCTCGCGCCGCGGCACGGCCACGACCGGGCAGCGGGCGCGGTCGAGCACACCCTGCACGACCGAGCCGAGCAGCACGCCGGCGGGGCCGCCGCGGATGCCCACGACGAGCCCGAGCGCGTGCGCGGACTCCCGGGCCAGGACCTGGGCCGGCCGGCCGCGGATCACCTCGTGGCGCACCTCCACGTCCGGGTGGGCCGCCCGGCGCCTGGCCACCAGTGCCGACAGCAGGGCGCGGGACTCGCGCAGGGCGGCCTGCTCGTCGAGGACGCCGAGCAGGGGCGGACGCCACACGTACAGCACCCGCACCGTCGCACGGTGCAGGGCCGCCTCCGCGAGGGCGTGGTCGACGGCGGCCACGGAGTGGCGGCGGCCGTCCATACCGACGTCCACCCCGACGACGAAGTGCGGTGCCGATCCGTCGGCCTGCTCACGGTCCCGCACGACCACCACGGGGCAGTCGGAGTCCGCGATGACCGGCAGCGCGACGGACGCCGAGGTGAACAGCCCCTCCCGGGTGCGCAGCCGGTGCGAGCCGAGCACCACGGCCGCGGCCGTGCGGGCGTGCCTGCGCAGGAGCGGCACGGGATCGTCCGCGGCGAGCAGGGTCGAGACCTCCAAGCCGGGGTGGCGGTCGGCGACGAAGGCGGCCGCGTCGAGCAGGGCGTGCTCCGCGACGCCGCGCCGGTCATCGGTGAGCCCGCTCCCGCCGCGGTGTCCGTACCTGTCCCCGGCGGGCGACGCGCCCTGGGCGTGCACCAGGCGGAGCGGCACCCGGCGCCGGTCCGCCTCGTCGGCGCCCCAGGCGAGGACGCGGCGGTGGGACGGGCCCGGATCGACGCCGACCACGATCGGTGCTCGCCCTGGTGTCACCATGGTCCGCTCCGTACGTCTCGGCGCGCCGTCCGCGCGAGGTCCGCCCCCTTGCGCCCCGGGCCGGTGCCGTCCTTCCTGGACCGCGCGCCCCGGGTGCCGCTGCGACCGAGTCTTCTCGCGCGACCCGGCGCCGGTAGGGCCGTTCGGCCCCTGCGACGCGCCGATCGGCTCCCGCTCACCCGCCCTGCCACGGCCGGCGTCCGCGTCCTTCCCCCCGCGGCGACGTCAGGGGGCCACATGGCCCCGGGGCCCGCCGCGATCGGCCCCGCGCACGGGCCGACCGTCACCTCCTCACCCCGACGACGGCGGCGCACGCTGACAGCATGACCAGTCATCGGATTCCCCCGGGCAGCGGCTCCAGGCACCTCAAGGACTTCATGATCCTCACTCCGGCGCGGATCGAAGTCGCGGCCGGAGAGGCGTTCAGCTCGTGCGTGACCGTGTGGCCCGCGGGGCCACGGCACGTCGTCAGCGCCTCCGCGGCCGCCGGGGCGCCCGTGCGGGTCGAGGTGAACGGCCACAAGGTCACCGTCGCGGGCCGTCTCGGACGTGCGGGCGAGCAGCTCGTCGTCCACGTGACCGTGCGGGACCGCACGGACATCGCCCACGACACCCTGACCATCGAGGCCGTCCACGCGCCGCGGCAGCCGACGTAGCCCGGGGCGGTACCCGGCGGGGGGGGCCGCCCCCCCGCGGCCGCCCCACCGTTCGGGTACCCGAACCGCCCGCCCACGGGGGTGAGGGTCGGGGGCGGGC
>NZ_JBIWOE010000001.1:0-249414 GCF_044767585.1 Streptomyces sp. NPDC101225 | reverse complement strand
GGGAGGGCCCGGCCCCCCCCCCCCCCGCCGGGCCCCGCCTGGCCGGCCCGGCGCCGCGGCCGGCCCGGCACCGGCGGGGGGGCCCCGGCCCCCTCCCGGCCCCCGCCTCGGGGCCCGGCGAGGCCGCCGCAGAGGCCGCCGGGGAGCGGTGCGGGCCGGCCGCCAAAGGCGCCCGCTCACGGTGCCCACGCCGTCCGCGCGGGACTCACATGGGCAGACGGACGCCGTACAGGCTGCGCCCGCTCGCGAGTTCGCGGCCGCTGACGAGTTCGGGTTCGATCCGCACGAAGACCTCGCGGGGCGACGGCACCCAGGAGCGGGGGCCGGTCCGCAGCAGGCGGTCGTGCTCGCCCGGGTCGGTCACCACACTGGCCGCCCCGGTGACGACGACGCTCCAGCCGGACTGGGTGGCCGCGTCGACCTCGTCGGCCTCGAACGCGACCACCACTCCGTCGACGGCGCGGGCCAGCTCCGAGGCCGCCGAGGTGCGCAGCACCACGGCGCCGTCGCCGTCGAGGCCGAAGTTGACGGGCAGGACGGCCGGCAGCGCCTGACGCGTGTGGACGATACGGCCGACCGGGACCTTCGCCAGAAGACGCAGGCACTCCTGCCGGTCGAGTTCGCGGAAACCGTCGTTCGGATACATGGGCCAGTCCGTCTCTCACGTGGTGCTCAGCGGTGGAGCGTTCCCTCCATCGTGCGCGGGGCCGGAGCCCGGGGTGAGGGACCATCGGCCCCGGTCCCCGCGGAAAACGTCCCGCTTCACACCGCGATACGACGGCCCGTGATCACGGTCGGGTCGATCCGCACCCACGTGTCGCGCCGGCCGCCGGCCCAGGGCGCACTGCGGGCGCGCTCGGCGAGCGTGCGCGTCTCGTCGGGGTCCGTCACGGTGCGGGCGTGGCCGCGCACGAGCACGCTCCAGCCCTTGCTGAAGGCGTCGTCGATGCGGTCGACCTCGAAGGCGACCTGGCAGCCGGACGCCTGGGCGGGCGTGCTGCCGGACTCGGTCCGGAACACGATGCCGCCGTCGACGAGGCTGTAGTTCACGGGCACCACGACCGGCCCGGAGGCGGTGGGCACCGCGATCCGCCCCACCCCGTGCGTGCCGAGCAGGGCGCGGCACTCGGGGACGCTCAGCTCGACGAGCTCGGCGCCGCGGGCGGGCCGCCCCAGCCCGTGCGGCACGTCGGTGTCGCCGCCGGTGAGGTCCCGCACGGTGGTTTCCAGGACCTCGGCGAGCCTCAGCAGGACCCCGGAGCCCGGTGCGGCGCCGGGGTACTCCTCCAGGTACTGGAGGTATCCGGGCGCCATACGGGCCTGGGCCGCCGTCTCCGCCCTGGTCAGTCCGAGTTGCGTGCGCCGGGCCGCGAGGCGGCGGCCGAGATCGCCCAGTGCCTGGTCTTCCGCCGCTCGGGACGGTGCCTGCTCCGCCATGGCCCGTCACTTCCTCTCGTCCGACCGGGCGCGAGCCCGGTGCCGGGGTTGCCCCGTGGGTTCAGCTTGTCCGGGTTCGGCCGGTGCGCGCTTGGGCCGGTCGGCCCCTCCGCGCACGGCCGGACGGTGCACCGCACACGCACCGGGGCACCGCCGCGGGTGCTGCGGCGGTGCCCCGGTGCGGGACGCTCGGGACGCGTCGGACGGTCGCCGACCGCCGAGGTCAGAGCAGCCAGCGGTGGCGGCTGACGAAGGGCAGCCGCGCCCACACCTTGCCCAGACCCCAGGTGGCGCCGGCGCCCGCGGCCGCGAGGGCGATCAGGACGACGGCGTAGATGAGGTGGTAGTCGGCGAAGGGGTTGGTCGACATGCTCAGCGAGCCGTCGGAGAGGTGCTTGGCGGGCGGCCATTCGGCCATCCACATCAGCGCCATCATGGCGGTGCCGGCGACGGCCGCGAGCCGCAGGCCGACGCCCGCGATCAGGGCGGCGCCGATGCCCAGCAGGCCGAGCATGAACAGCCAGTCCGCCCAGCCGGCCCCGGCCCAGTCGTGGAAGGTCGACTCCATCGGGCCGGCCGCGACCGAGCTGAGGAAGCCCTTGGTCGGCGAGCCGCCGTCGATCCAGCCCTTGCCGGACGCGGTGGCGTAGCCGAAGCCGAAGGTCTTGTCCAGGAAGGCCCACAGGAAGACGAACCCGGTCAGCACGCGGAGCCCGGCGAGGACGTGCGTGGCGGTCGCCGTCAGGACGACGGTGTTCGTCTCGTCGGCGCGACGCGAAGCCGTCTCGGACCGGCGCATGGACGGGAGGTGGAACCGCACGTTCCGGTGCGGGGTTTCGTGGACTGCCATGGTGCTCATCCCTCTCTAGGGGTGACGCGCGGGTTGTTGACGTCTCTCGTTGCGCCTTCAATGTCCCGCGTCGGCGACCGCTCGCGGAGGGGCTACGCGGCCCGCGGTGCAGGGCCGAACGACCCTGCTGCGAAGGTCTGTTCAGCCGCGGTACGAGGAGAGAGCGGGCGGTCGCACGCCCGTAGACTCGGGTCCGAGGCGCATCCTGAGCGGGGGGGTTGCCGGTCATGACGACCGAAGGCAGGGGCAGAACGGCCACGTGGGCCAAGGTGCTGGCGGTGTTCGTGCTGCTGGTGCCCGTCCCGCTGGTGGTCTGGTTCATGATCACTTTTCCTCGATCGCCCGGCCTCCCCTGACAGGGGCGGCCCGGCGGCCGGGGCGCGGCGCCCGCGGTGCGGGCCCACCCCCCTTCGGACAGGCATGGTCAGCCGATCGCGGGTGTTCCGGCCGGCACGACGACCACGGGGCAGTGCGAGCGGTGCAGCAGGGTGTGGGCGACCGAGCCCGGGCGCGTGAGGTGCCGGTCCGTGTGGCGGTGGACGCCGATGACGACGACGCCCGCCTCGCGGGTGGCCTCCAGCAGCGCGTGCCCCGGCGCGGCGCGCACCGTGTGCGACTCGACGCCGACGCCCGGGTGCCGTTCCCGCAGCTCGGCCATGCTGAAGCGCGGCACGGCCTCCTCGTCGGCGTCACGGCGGGCGAGTGCGCGCTGTCCCGGGCTCGTCGCGGGGATCACCGACGGCAGTTCGGGCCCGACGTGGCGGTGGGACCAGGAGTGCACGACGCGCAGCCGGACACCGCGCCGCTCCGCCTCCTGGAAGGCGTAGGCCGCCGCGTCCGTGTCGGCGTCGCCGCCCAGGCCCAGCAGCACCTCGCGGTCCCCGTCGCAGCGGTGGTCGCCGCGCACCACCAGCAGGGGTCCGTGCGTGTGCCCGGCCAGGCGCCGGCTCACCGAGCCGAACACCGCTCCGGTGATCCCGCCCAGCCCGCGACTGCCGACGACGGTGAGGACGGCGTCCTCGCTCTCGCGCAGCAGGACCTCCACCGCGCCGCCCTCCACCGGCTCCCCCGTCACGGGCAGCTCGGGATGGTGGGCGTCGATCCGCGCCACGGCCGACGCCAGGACCGGCCCGGCCTCGTCCAGGTCGGCGACGGCGTGGACGACGCGCAGGCCCACACCGCGGTGCAGCGCCTCCTGCGCCGCCCAGTCCAGGGCGCGTACGGCGGTCAGCGAGCCGTCCACTCCGACGGTCACGTGCGGGGATGTCATGGCGGGATTCCCTCCTGTGCCTCCGTACGGCCGATCCGCACGGAGCGGCCCGGCACGGGCCCACTCCCAGCGTCCGGCGGACGCTCGCGCGGGGCACGGGGCCATCGGTCCCTGCCCCGTACGAGAGCGACCCTGGGTGCCGGGTGCGCGGCGCGCAGAGGGGGCCGGTCGGCCCCGGCGACCCGCCGACCGGGGCCGACCGGCCCTTCCGCCACGTCCGGCTCACGGCTTTGCTCTGCGTATGGACACGAACCACGCGGGTCTCGCGCCGTGCCACACCGAACGCGTCGTGGGCGGCACGACCGTGGTGGAGGTCCACGGCGAGATCGACCTCTGCACGGCGGCGCCGCTCTCGGCACGCCTCGACACCCTGACCGCGGGCGGCCGCCCCGACGTGGTGCTGGACCTGCGCCCGGTGATCTTCATCGACTGCAGCGGCCTCAGGATGCTGTGCCGGACGAGGAACCGTGTGCTGGCCCGCCGCGGCAGGCTCCGCCTGGTCGCCGGCGGCGGCTGCTTCCCGCGCATCCTGCGGGCCGCCCGCCTGGCCGACGTCTTCGAGATCCACCCCGACCTGCCCTCGGCCCTCTTCGGCCTCGTCCCGCGCGACGAGGTCTCCGCCGCGGCGGGCTGATCCCGGCGGCGTGAGGTGTCCGCACGGCTATCGGCGTGAGGGGTCCGCGTCGAGCACGGCGTACGGGGTGCGCCGCGGAGTGACGGGGCCCTCCGGGCCGTAGCCCAGCCGGATCAGCATCTGGGCGTGACCGGTGTGGTCGGGGTCCGGGCTGAGGCTGCGGCGCAGGTCGGGCCACTCCATCGGCTGATGCAGCAGGGAGGCGCGCAGGCCGAGTGCCGTGGCGACCAGCAGCACGTGTTCGAGGGCCTCCCCCGCTCGCAGCCAGTCCGTGCGCCGGTCGTGCGCCGTCTTCAGCAGCGCGATGAACGGGGAGATCTCGAAGTCCTGGGAGGGCAGCCGTTCGGCGTGCCGCGCCGCGGTGAAGTCCCTCATGGGGACGCCTTCTCGCGCGTCCTGCGGGCCCAGCACGGTCTGCGGCAGACCCGTGTCGTGCGGGTCGTCCAGGTCCCGGTGCACCCACCGGCGGCTCTCCATGCCCCGATCCGCGTCGTGGCGGTTGCGCAGTTCGGCCTCCGCGGTCACCCGGAGCAGCCGTGTCGCCTCGGCCGCCTCGACGAAGCTGAGCGAGGCCCCCTCGCGGTGCGCGCACTCGGCCAGCTCGGCGCGCGCCTGCGGCGGTACGGGCCGGTCGGAGAACGGGAAGCGGCTGCTGTGCCGGCGCCAGATCGCGCCGTAGAGGTCGTCCCGGTGGCCCCCGTTGTGCCGTCCGGTGCTGCCCGTCAGCCGTACGGTGGCGAGCAGACCGGGCTCCTCGGGGCGCGGAAGCAGCCGTACGACGGGTGCCCAGCCGAAGTGGGACACCGCGACGCGCAGGTTGAACACGGAGGCGCCGACCGACAGGTGCAGGGCGCGGCCGACCGGGTCCGCGTGACGCAGGCTCCGTTCGGGTTCCGCACGCACCTCGAAGGCCACGTTGTCGGGGTCCAGCCGGAAACGCCACGGCTGGGTGTTGAAGAACGAGGGCGCGGCCACGGCGGCGGCGACGCACCGTTCCAGGGTCTGGGCATCGAGAGGCGCTGATCGCATGATGCCCTCCTCCCGCACGGTTCGGGAACGGCTGCTGGGACCTTCGAGGGTGGTCGCGGCGGGGACGCCGGGTCAGAGGCCGTTGGTCCCTCATGGGTGGCCTTCAGGTCCCTGCCGGCGGCCGCGGCGACGCACGCGGGGGCGCGCCCGGCTCACCGGGGCCGAACGGCTCACCGAAGCTCTCCGCGAGGTCCGGTCGGCCCCCTGACTCCCCCTGTCCGGCCCATCCCGCGCCCCGCCCTTTCGCTGTCACGTTGGACAGGTCGGGACGACGAGGAGGTGCAGACCCATGCGTGCAGGCGGGCGGACGGCGAAGTGGCTGTGGCGGTGGCGGTCCAACCCGCTGCGCCGTCGAGAGGACGTTCTGGAGGCCTGGCTCGTGCTGGCCGTGTGGGCGGTCATCGCCGTGGGCGGCACGCTCGCCGGTGTGATCACGGCCCATGCGGCCGACGGTGTCTTCGCGCAGCAGCGTGCCGAGCGCGTCCCCGTGGCGGCCGTCCTCGTCTCGGACACGACACAGACCGGGACGAAGAGCTACTACCGGGTGTCGGCCAAGGTCCGCTGGAACCTTCCGGACGGCTCCGGCCGCACCGGGAACACCCTGGTCGACACCGGGCTGAAGGCCGGATCGCACATCGTCGTCTACACGGACCCGCAGGGCCGGCTGACCACCCGGCCGCCGAGCCGGTCCGCCGCGGACCTCGAGGCGGCCGTGCTGGGCGTCGCGGCCGGCTTCGGCACGACGGGTCTGGTGCTGGGCGCCGGCGGCCTGGCCCGCCTGCGGCTGGACCGGCGGCGGGCCCGCCGGTGGGGCGCGGAATGGGCCATGGTCGGCCCGAAATGGGGGCACAAGACCGGCTGACCGGCACGTGGCCGGCCGGCCGCGGCAGGGGCGCCGGCACGCGCGGTGACGGGAGACGACGTCACCGCGCGTGCCGCTACGCCGCCCGGCCCGCAGCACACCCGGTTGCGCCGTACAGGTGACCGGCGACGCCGGAGCACCGATACTGCCGACAATGGGTGTACGGACAGAGGATCGAACGCGTCTCACCAGGAGGATCCCGTGAAGATGTTGATCAACGTTCCGGAAACCGTGGTCGCGGACGCACTGCGCGGCATGGCGGCCGCCCACCCGGAACTGGCCGTGGACGTGGAGAACCGGGTGATCGTGCGGCGGGACGCCCCCGTGGCCGGAAAGGTCGCCCTGGTCTCGGGCGGCGGTTCGGGGCACGAGCCGCTGCACGGCGGATTCGTGGGCCCCGGGATGCTGACGGGCGCCTGTCCGGGCGAGGTGTTCACCTCCCCGGTCCCCGACCAGATGGCGCGCGCGGCGGCCGCCGTGGACAGCGGTGCGGGCGTGCTGTTCATCGTGAAGAACTACACCGGTGACGTGCTCAACTTCGACATGGCCGCCGAGCTCGCCGAGGACGAGGGCGTCCAGGTCGCCAAGGTGCTCGTCAACGACGACGTGGCGGTCACCGACAGCCTCTACACGGCGGGGCGCCGGGGCACCGGGGCGACGCTGTTCGTGGAGAAGATCGCGGGCGCGGCCGCGGAGGAGGGACAGTCGCTGGAGCGGGTGGAGTCGATCGCCCGGCAGGTCAACGAGAACTCCCGCAGTTTCGGGGTGGCGCTCAGCGCCTGCACCACACCGGCCAAGGGCACACCCACGTTCGACCTGCCGGCCGGCGAGCTGGAGCTCGGCGTCGGCATCCACGGCGAGCCCGGCCGGGAGCGGCGGGCGATGATGACCTCGGGCGAGATCGCCGAGTTCGCGCTGGACGCGATCATCGAGGACATGCCCCCGCGCAACCCCGTGCTCGTCCTCGTCAACGGCATGGGCGCGACACCGCTGCTGGAGCTGTACGGCTTCAACGCCGAGGTGCAGCGGGTGCTCACCGCGCGCGGCGTCGCGGTCGCCCGCACGCTGGTGGGCAACTACGTCACCTCGCTCGACATGGCCGGCGCCTCCGTCACGCTGTGCCAGGTCGACGAGGAACTGCTGCGGCTGTGGGACGCGCCGGTGAAGACACCGGGGCTGCGCTGGGGCATGTAGCCCGGCGGGACAGGGTGTCAACGTACCTACCACGCAAGGAGATCCAGTGCTCGACGCCGATTTCTTCCGCCGCTGGATGACGGCGGCCGCCGCGTCCGTGGACCGCGAGGCGGAACGGCTCACCGCTCTCGACTCGCCCATCGGGGACGCCGACCACGGCAGCAATCTGCAGCGCGGCTTCCGGGCCGTGGTCGCGGCGCTGGAGAAGGAGGCACCTGCTACGCCCGGCGCGGTCCTGGTGCTCGCCGGGCGGCAGCTGATCTCGACCGTCGGCGGTGCGTCGGGCCCGCTCTACGGCACGCTGCTGCGCCGTACGGGCAAGGCGCTCGGGGAGGACTCCGAGGTCGGCGAGGCACGGCTGACGGAGGCACTGCGGGCCGGGGTGGACGCGGTCATGACGCTCGGCGGGGCCGCGCCGGGCGACAAGACCATGATCGACGCCTTGGTACCGGCCGTGGACGCGCTCGGCGACGGGGACTTCGCCGCCGCAGGCACCGCCGCCGAGCAGGGCGCGCTCGCGACCACGCCCCTGCAGGCCCGCAAGGGCCGCGCCAGCTACCTCGGCGAGCGCAGCATCGGTCACCAGGATCCGGGCGCCACCTCGTCGTCGCTGCTGATCGCCGCGCTCGGGGAGGCCGCCGGTGAGTGACGACAAGCAGGTCGGGATCGTGCTGGTGTCGCACAGCGCCGAGGTGGCCGCGTCCGTGGCCGAGCTGGCCAAGGGGCTTGCGGGCGGCGGGACTTCGGTGCCCGTCGCCGCTGCGGGCGGCACCGAGGGCGGCGGGCTCGGCACGAGTGCGGAGCTGATCGCCGCCGCGGCCGCGGCCGTCGACCGGGGCGCCGGGGTCGCCGTGCTCACCGACCTCGGCAGCGCCGTCCTCACGGTGAAGGCGCTGCTCGCCGAGGGCGACGAACTCCCCGGCAACACCCGGCTGGTGGACGCCCCGTTCGTCGAGGGGGCGGTGGCCGCGGTGGTCACCGCGGCGGCGGGCGCCGACCTGGCGGCGGTCGAGGCGGCGGCCGCGGAGGCGTACACCTACCGGAAGGTCTGAAGCCCCGAAGCCTCCGCGCCGCGGGGGCCGGGCGCATGGCCGCCGGGGGCCCGGCCCGCGCGGTCGGCGTCCTGGTCCGCGGCGCGCCGGGCGGGGTGCTCGACGGGCGCGCGCGGGGCCGCTTCACCCTCTGCCGTGTCAAATGCGGGCCGCCGGGGGGCTACTCGCCCAGGACGAAGCGCCACGCCAGCCGCCGTCCCGCCGTGACGGCGGCGGTGTGGCTCTCGATCGGTCTGGCCTGGGAGTTCCTGAAGACGATGTAGGTGACGCCGGAGGACACACCGCCGCGGCGCGGGTCCGGGTTGATGCCGAGGCCCTTGGCGGTGGCGTAGGACGCCTCGCCGATCAGGCCGCGCGGGCCGACATCGCCCACCACCGCGTACTGCACACGGTCGCGGTACACGACGGCCGCGATGGAGCCGCCGCGCACTCCGTCGGCGGCGGGGTTCCAGACCGATCCGGCGGCGGGCACGACGACGTAGGGAAGGCGTTCGGCGTTCAACGGCCGCCCGTCGGACTGCTGGTAGGCGGTGGCGGCCGAGAAGAGCGGATCCGTGCGGCGGTTGCAGCGCGGGCCGGGCTGCCCGTCGCAGTCGATGTCCATGTCCGTCTTCCAGAAGACGGCGTGCCGGGTGCCGCACACGGCCACGTTCGCGCGCTTCCCGTGGTCGGCGCGGAAGCGGCCGTGGGAGATCCGGGTGCAGTCACGCACCCTGGCCAGCAGGTCGGAGGCGCGGACGTCGCCCTCGCGCCGGGCGGACGACTCTGCCGCGGCGCGCGGTTCGGCGGCCGCCGCCAAGGACGGGGCGAGCAGGGCGACGCCGGCCACGGCCAGGGTCAGCGACTGGACACGCACGATGAGGGGCCCTTTCCTGAAGGGGCACGGCGGGCATTTTGCCCGTTTTGCCCCGTTTGCGGTGATGCGGCCACCGTAGGCGGCCGGACCGGCGCACGGGCTTCAGGCGACTCACGGCGTGGCGCGTCCCCGGACGAGCGGCGGGGGCCGGGCTCCCGAGCCTGCGTCGGCTCCGGCCGCCCGGCCACCCGCGTCGGGCGCGGGAACAGCGACGACAGCGGTCCGCGCCACCGGCACAACCCACCAGCCCTCATGGAGAGTTCAGCCGTGAGGTGAGCCAGCATACGTAACTTCCCCGGGCCGTCACCAACACCCGCCCGGCCGGCCGCCCCCTTGATGCGGCCACGCCGAGGCGTCACCATTGGTCCGGACCATTGCCGCGCGGGGAGGCAGAGCCATGCGCCGTCACACCGTGCTGGTGCGCCGATCCCTCACCCTGTGTGCGGCGTTGGCCCTCGCCGCATCCTGCGGCCGGGGCGGCAGCGGCGACGACGGCGGGCGGCTGCCGGCGGCGCCCACCGGCATGACCGCGGCGGCGGGCAGCGCGACCAGCGTGCACGTGATGTGGAACGCCGTGGCGGCGGCCCCGCGTGTGCGGGTCTACGAGGTGTACCGCGGCACGACGAGAATCACCGAAGTGACCGGCTCGCGGCACATGGTGGACATCACCCGACTCGCGCCGTCCACCTCGTACGTCTTCACCGTGCGGGCGCGGGACACCGCGGGCCGGCTCGGACCGGCCGGGCAGGTGGTACGCGCGCGGACACCCGCGGCCGTGGCGGCGGACGCATCGGCACCGACCCGCCCGGGCGGGACGCGGGGCCGGGTGCTCGGCAGCCGGGAGGTCGAACTGTCCTGGTCCGCCTCGACGGACGACCGCGCCGTGGTCTCGTACGACATCCACCAGGGCTCGTCGAAGATCCACAGTGTGGGCGCGGCCCGGACGTCGACCGTGATCACCGGACTGCGGCCGGGCACCGCCTACGCGTTCACCGTCCGGGCGCGCGACGCGGCCGACAACGTCTCGGCACCCGGTGGCACCGTCCGCCTCACCACCCCGGGCTCCGACGACGGTCACACCACCGCGCCCACCGCCTTCCGCGCGGCGAGCCACCGCGCCGGCGGCGCGTACTACCTCGACCTCTCCTGGGTCCCGCCCGGCGCCGACGGGGTGATCGCGGAGTACCAGATCCGTCTCGACGGACAGGCGGCGACCTCCCTGGTGTACGGCGGGAACGCGCAGCGCGCGAAGGCCTCGTACTCCTTCTACGCCGGCCGGGCGGCGGGTGTGACCCACCGCCTGCGCATCCGGGCCAGGCTGCCCGACGGCACCTGGGGCGGCTGGTCGGCGGAGCGGACGGTCACGACCGGGACGCACAGCGGCTCCCGGCCCTGACCGCGCCCGCCGCATGGGCCGGACGAACGAACCCGTCACCTGCCCGGGGGCGCTCCGCATGCGGGAGGGACCGCGGGGACGTTGGCTGCCTCTGAGGCAGCACGGGCGTTCCCCCACCCTCGGCGGCGCAAGGGATGTACCGCCGACCGTGCCGTCGGAGGGCAGACCCATGCGCAACCCCCAGCCACTCGCCCGCACGGCCCTGACGGCCGCAGCCGCCGCGCTGCCGATCGCGCTGGCCGCCGCTCCGGCCGTCGCGCAGAGCGGCATCTCGGTGAGCACCAGCGGGTCCACGGTGTCGGTGACGACCACCCAGTGCTCGCGGACCAGCAGCAGCGGCAGCTGGGGCACCGCCTCGCTGCTGAGCAGCAGCCAGTCGAGCTTCGCCCAGGGACGTCAGGTGTCCCTGTCGGGCACCACCGCGCTGCAGTCGGCGGCCTGGTCGAGTGTGAGCCCGGGCACGTACACCGTGATCGTGCAGTGCTCGGCCAGCGGCGCCACCGCGGGCACCCAGTCGATCGTCGTCTCCCCCGCCTCCCGGCCCACGATCTCCGCCACCGCCAAGGCCTCGGCCACGCCCTCCGCCTCGCTCGGCGTGGCGGGCGGCCTGGGCGGTGCCGTCAAGGACTACGGCCCGGTCACGCTGGGCGTGGGAGCGGCCCTGGTGGGCACGGGCGTCATCGCGACGGGCTGGTACCTGCGCAAGCGTGCCAAGCCCAACCGCCTCTGACCGCAGCGGAGTTCACGCCGTCCCGGGGTCTGGCAGCTCGGCGAACTCCTCCAGGGCGTGCGTGAGCCACTGCGTCCAGAAGGTCTCCAGGTCGATCCCGGCCCGCAGCACCAGGTGCTGGAGCCGGTCGTGCGGAGCGTCCTTGCCGGGCGGGAAGTCGCGCTGCTCGATCTTCTCGTACCGGGCCAGCTGCCGCCGGTGCAGCTCCAGATGGCGGCGCAGGTCGGCCTCCAGCCCGGCCGTGCCCACCACCGCCGCCGCGCGCAGCCGCAGCAGCAGCGGGTCGCGGTGCGGCTTGGGGTCCTGGGACGCGGCGGTCCAGCGGGCCAGTTCGGCGCGGCCCGCGGGCAGGACCGCGTAGCTCTTCTTCTGCCCGCGGGCCGGCTGCTGCGAGGGCAGGGCCCGGATGTGCCCCTCGGCCTCCAGCTTTCCCAGCTCGCGATAGATCTGCTGGTGCGTCGCCGACCAGAAGTAGCCGATCGACCTGTCGAACCTGCGGGTCAGCTCCAGCCCCGAGGACGGCTTTTCCAGCAGGGCGGTCAGGATCGCGTGCGGGAGTGACATGGAGTCATCCTAGGGACGGCCCTGCGGCCCTCTAGAGGGCCGCCGCCAGCTCCGTGCCCTGCTGGATGGCGCGCTTGGCGTCCAGCTCGGCGGCCACGTCGGCACCGCCGATCACATGCACGGCGGCCCCGGCCGCGAGCAGCTCCTCGTACAGGTCGCGGCGCGGCTCCTGCCCGGTGCACAGCACGATCGTGTCGACGGCGAGCACCGTGCTCTCCTCACCGACGGTGAGGTGCAGTCCGGCGTCGTCGATGCGGTCGTAGCGGACGCCCGGGACCATGGTGACGCCGCGGTGCTTGAGCTCGGTGCGGTGGATCCAGCCAGTGGTCTTGCCGAGGTTCGCGCCGACCTTGGCCGGCTTGCGCTGGAGCAGGTGCACGGTGCGCGGCGGGGCGGGTCGCTCGGGGGCGGCGAGTCCGCCGGGGCCGCGGTAGTCCATGTCGACGCCCCACCGGCGGAAGTAGGTCTCCGGGTCCTCGCTCGCCTTGTCGCCGCCGTCGGTCAGGAACTCCGCCACGTCGAATCCGATGCCGCCCGCGCCGAGGATCGCGACGCGGTCGCCGACGGGGGCCTCGCCCCGCAGGACGTCGAGGTAGCCGACGACGCTGGGGTGGTCCACGCCGGGGATGTCGGGGGTGCGCGGGGTGACACCGGCGGCGACGACGACCTCGTCGTAGCCGGCCAGGTCGCCCGCAACGACAGGAGAGTTGAGGCGTACGTCCACGCCGTGGGCGTCGAGCTGGTGGCGGAAGTAGCGCAGCGTCTCGTCGAACTCCTGCTTGCCGGGGACCTTGCGGGCGACGTTGAGCTGGCCGCCGACCTCGCTCGCGGCGTCGTAGAGCGTGACGGCGTGGCCGCGCTCGGCGGCCGAGACGGCGCAGGCGAGTCCGGCCGGCCCGGCGCCGACGACGGCGACGCGCCTCCTCGACCGGGTCGGGGACAGGACGAGTTCGGTCTCGTGGCAGGCGCGCGGGTTGACCAGGCAGGAGGTGATCTTGCCGCTGAAGGTGTGGTCGAGGCACGCCTGGTTGCAGCCGATGCAGGTGTTGATGGCCTCCGGCCTGCCCTCGGCGGCCTTGGCGACGAAGTCCGGGTCGGCGAGCATCGGACGGGCCACCGAGACCATGTCCGCACGGCCCGTGGCGAGCAACTCCTCCGCCAGCTCGGGGGTGTTGATGCGGTTGGTGGTGACGAGCGGGACCGACACCTCGCCCATGAGCTTCCCGGTGACCCAGGTGTAGGCGCCGCGCGGCACGGAGGTCGCGATGGTGGGGATGCGCGCCTCGTGCCAGCCGATGCCGGTGTTGATGATCGTCGCCCCGGCGGCCTCGACCGCCTTGGCCAGGGTGATCACCTCGTCGAGCGTCGAGCCGCCGGGAACCAGGTCCAGCATGGACAGGCGGTAGATGACGATGAAGTCCTCGCCGACCGCCTCGCGGACCCGCCGGACGATCTCGACCGGGAAGCGCATGCGGTTCTCGTACGAGCCGCCCCAGCGGTCGGTGCGGTGGTTGGTCCGCGCGGCGATGAACTCGTTGATGAGGTAGCCCTCGGAGCCCATGATCTCCACGCCGTCGTAGCCGGCCCGGCGGGCCAGGCGGGCGGCGCGGGCGTAGTCGTCGATGGTGCGCTCGACGTCGGCGTCGGTGAGCTCGCGGGGCGGGAAGGGGCTGATCGGGGCCTGGAGCGGGCTCGGCGCGACGAGGTCCTGGTGGTAGGCGTACCGCCCGAAGTGCAGGATCTGCATCGCGATCCGGCCGCCCTCGCGGTGCACGGCGTCGGTGACCTCGCGGTGCCGCTCGGCCTCCTCGTCGGTGGTGAGCCTGGCGCCGCCCTCGTACGGACGGCCCTCGTCGTTGGGCGCGATGCCGCCGGTGACGATCAGGCCCACCCCGCCGCGCGCCCGGGCGGCGTAGAACTCCGCCATGCGCTCGAAGCCGCGCTCGGCCTCCTCCAGGCCGACGTGCATGGAGCCCATCAGGACCCGGTTGGGCAGCGTGGTGAAGCCCAGGTCCAGCGGGCTCAGCAGGTGCGGGTAACGGCTCATCGGGCCCCTCCGTGCGCGGTGTCGTGCTCACTGTTGTAGAGGCTCCGGCAGTGTTTTGCAACTAGTTGCATAACCGGGGAGGGGTGATCCGGGCCACCCCGGCGCAGCAGGGCTCCATGAGCCTCCAGGACGCCGAGGTGGTCGCCCGCGCCCGGCGGCTGGTCCCCCGCCCGAGCCGGTCCGGGACCGACGCCCGCGCAACCCGTCCTCACCGGGTTCGGGGGCCGGCTCGACGCCCACGGCCTGCCGTTTCGGCGTCTCCGGGACGACACCGGCCGCCCGGTCGCAGCGCCGGTGGAGGTGACCGGCGCCCGGCCGGGCCCGTGGCGGGCCCTCGGCGCCCGCGTGGACACCGCGTCCTGCGGCGACCAGCGCACCTGGTCGTTCGCACCGGACCACGCGGACGTGCCGGACGGGTGGCGACGGGGCCGTGGAGCCGCCGGCTCCACGCCGGCGGCGCCGATGTTCCGCCGTGGCGCGGCGGAGGTGCGCGCGGCGGCGCCGCTGGACGACTGCTGGCACACCGGCGGCTTCGGCGGCGTCCCGGGCCTGCCTCGCGGACCCGGCGGCGGTGCGCCCGGCCGGGACCGCGATCGGCCGCCCCGGCCCGGAGGAGGGGGTGGTCGGCGGGCGGGGACCGCCGGGCACGCGGAGACGGGCCACGCGGGGGCGCGGCACTCGGCGCCGTCTCCCGCGCGGCGCCCCCGTCCAGCCGCTGGAGGAGAGTGGACTCCCGCCCGCGGACGCGGGCTTCCCGCCGCCGCCGAAGTTGACGGCGAGGTCCTGTCACGGCGGCGAGGGCCCGTGACGGTCCCCGGTCGGCGCGAACCGGGCATCGGCATCCGCACCGCACCGGCCTTCGACGCCCGCGCGGCACCGGCCCTGGTCCGCGCGGCGAGCGCCGAACCGGACCGGCTCCTGCGCGCTCCCCGCCCCACCACCGTCACCCGGATGGCTCAGTGGGCGCCCCTCCGCCCGTCCGAGGCGGAGCGGCCCGCGGCCGCCGTGCTCAGCGCCGCGGCCCAGGAGGGCCTGCCGGTCCGGAACGGGACCGCCGGCCCCTCGGACACCGGCAGCGCGCCGGCGGTGCACCCGGCGTACCGGCGGGTCACCGGCTTTCGAGGCGTACGTGCAGTTCCCGTTCCTGGTCGCCCGACGCCGACATGAGGTCGCGGACCGTGAACAGCGGGTCGAGGGTCGAGCGGAGGCGTTCGATCGCCCAGTAGCCGCCCTGCGCGTCCACCTCGACGGAGGAGGCCAGACGCGCGGGCGGCGGGCACTCGTGGGCGTCGGTGACCTCGAAGGTGCCGAGCCAGACCATCGGGCGGGTCTCATGGAGCTGCTGCGGCACCTCGTCGGGACCACGGTCCGACTCGAAGCAGGCGCACAGCGTGTCGAAGACGATCCGGGCGTCCTCCTTGCTGCATCCACTGATCTCGAGGGATACGGGCTCCTCGTGCGGTCGCACACGGTCCATCGTGATCGCTCCTCTCGCGGCGGTGGCGCGGCGGTGCGAGTTCCCCGCGAACCGCGCCACATCCCCAGAAAAGCACCACTGTCCGGGCCGGACCAGCGCTCGGCTCAGCCCCGTGTGAAGCGGTACGTCTTGCTGTCCGTCAGCACGCAGAACCCCGGCGACACGACGATCACCCGCAGGGTGCCGCTGCGGCGGTCGTAGTCGATGCCCTCCGCCTCGAACGTGCCCGAACAGGAGCTGCGCAGCGGCAGCTGCCGGAGCGCCGTGACATGGCCGGAGACGTCGGAGCTGCCGTTCGGGGCGGCGGACAGGTCGACCTGGAGCAGCGGCTTGGTCATGCCGAACAGCGAGCCGTCCGGGTCGTCGGAGGAGCACAGCAGGGTCGTGGGGCCGGAGAAGTCGCAGCCCTGCACATCGCGTACGGCATGGTCGAGGACGACCGTGGAGACCTGCGGGAGGTCGGCCGACGGCGAGGTGGTGCCGTTGACGCCCGGGGTGGGCAGGACCAGGAAGCGGTTCATCGTGCCGTACTCCCCCGACAGCATCCACTGCCCGTCCGGCGAGATCGCGACCCACGAGTTGTTGAGCGCCTCGCCGGAGCCGAGCGTGTGGACGTACTCGGACCAGCTGCCGTCGGGTGCCTGGACGCGGTACATCTTCGCGTTGCCCGAGTCCGCCTGGTAGGGCTCGACGATGTGGCCGTCGTAGGAGGCGTCGGGGTCACCGACGTGGTTCCAGCCCCGGCTTCTCACGCTCAGCGGGATGGTGCCGATGCCGGTGTAGTGGTTGGGGCTGCCGGCCGGCACCTCGACGGAGGCCAGGCCCTGGCTCTCGGTGAGCGGATCGGCCCGGTCGGAGCCCACCTCGTTCCAGGTGTCGGCGGCCGCCGCGGGCGGGGCCGCGGACAGGACGGCGGCGCTCGCGAGGGCGAGGACCGCGGTCAGCGCGGCGTGACAACGTTGCCGGACACGCAGGGGCATGGCAGGGCTCCTTCATGGGGGGCGGGGCTGGCTCGGCGGACAGTCTGACCCGGCCAGGTGGTCATGTACAGACCATCTCGGTAACGGAGGCCGTCGGTTCGGCGACGCTGCGTGGCGGGTAGTGTCGTCAGCGCTCCGGGGGACGGTCCCGGCCGTGTTGAGGGATGGTGGAGGTGGGCGACAGGGTCGTCACAGCGACGGTTGGGCGCGGTAGAACTTGGGGAGTCGGCACGGGGGACGACGTGCCGCGTGAACGGGCGAAGGCGGTGCGTGGAATGAGTGCACCTCGGTTTCCGATGGCCGACGGCGAGCAGTCGGTCAGGCCGAGCGGGCTGCTCGACATGCTCGGCATGGCCTCGGTGGTCCTGGACGCCGAGGGACGCATCGTCCTGTGGAGCCCGCAGGCCGAGGAGCTGTTCGGCTACCCGGCCCGGGAGGCGCTGGGCGAGTACGCGGCCCGGATCATGGTGCACGAGCAGCATCTCGACCTCGTGATCAAACTCTTCGCCGACGTCATGCTCACCGGCCAGAGCTGGGCCGGCGCCTTCCCCATCCGGCGCAAGGACGGCACCACGCGTCTGGTGGAGTTCCGCAACATGCGCCTGCTGGACGACCACGGCGACGTCTACGCGCTGGGCCTGTGCGCCGACCGGACCACCGTGCGGCGGCTGGAGCGGGACGTGGCGCTGTCCAACCGCATGATCGCCCAGTCCCCCATCGGCCTGGCCGTCCTGGACACCGATCTGCGCTACGTCTCGGTCAACCCGGCGCTGGAGCGGATCAACGGCATCCCGGCCGAGGACCACGTCGGCCGGTCGATCCGCGAGGTCCTGCCCCATCTCGACGTCGACATGATCGAGGCGGCGGCGCGGCAGGTGCTGGAGACCGGAACGCCCGTGGTGGACCGGCAGACGACCGGGCGGACCGCGGCCGATCCGGACGAGGAACGGGCCTGGTCGATGTCGCTGTACCGGCTGGACGACGCGGTCGGCACCGTGCTCGGTCTGGCCGGTTCGGTCGTGGACGTCACCGAGCAGCACCGGGCGAGCGTCGAGGCGGAGTCCGCCCGGCGCCGGCTGCAGGTCATCGCGGACGCCTCGGCCCGCATCGGCACCACGCTGGAGCTGGAGCGCACCGCGCACGAACTGGCCGACGTCGCCGTGCCGGAGCTCGCCGACGTGGCCGCCGTGGACCTGCTCGACGCGGTGGTGCTGGGCCGGCGCAGCAGCCTCGGCCCCGCCGAGGCCGCGGTGATCCGCGCCCTCGCCGTGCACGCGGACGACGCCCCGGAGGCGCTGCGGGCGGCCGACCAGCCCGGGCAGGTGGCCCGCTACGGTCCCGACCGGCTGGTCACCGAGTGCGTGCGCACCGGACAGCCGGTGATGGTGGCGCGGGTCGAGCCCGCCCATCTGCCCCGTATCGCCCGCTCGCCCGAAGCCGCGGACCTGCTGGCCCGCGCGGGCGTCCACTCCTATCTCGCGGTCCCGCTGATCGCACGCGGCGAGGTGCTGGGCGCGCTCGACCTCAAGCGCACCCGCAACCCGCTGCCGTTCAGCGAGGACGATCTGCTGCTCGCCCGCGAACTGGCCGCCCGGGCGGCCGTGCAGATCGACAACGCCCGCTGGTACCAGAACGCCCGCGACACGGCGCTCACCCTCCAGCGCAGCCTGCTGCCCAGCCATCCGTCGGTGACGGGCGGCCTGGAGGTCGCCTCCCGCTACCAGCCGGCGGGCGCCACCAGCGAGGTCGGCGGCGACTGGTTCGACGTGATCCCCCTGGAGGGCGGCAAGACGGCGCTGGTGGTGGGCGACGTGATGGGCAGCGGCATCAACGCCGCCGCGACCATGGGCCGGCTGCGCACCGCCACCAACACCCTCGCCTCGCTCGATCTCGACCCGGCCCGGGTCCTGGAGCACCTCGACCGGATCACCGAGGGCCTGGACCACTCCATCGCCACCTGCGTCTACGCCGTCCACGACCCGGAGCTGCGGCAGTGCCGGATCGCCAACGCGGGCCATCTGCCACCGGCCCGGCTGCGCGCCGGGCACGCGCCCGAGCTGCTCGAACTGCCCACCGGGGTGCCGCTGGGCGTGGGCGGCGTGGCCTTCTCCACCACCACCGTCGATCTGGAGCCGGGCGACCGCCTGGTGTTCTACACGGACGGCCTGGTCGAGACGCGGCAGCATCCCCTCGACGAGCGCCTGGACGAGCTCCTGGCCCTGCTCGAAGGGCCCGACCGTCCCCTGGAGGAGGTCGCGGACCTGCTGCTGCGCACCCTGCACCAGCCGGACAACTCCGACGACGTGGCACTGCTCATCGCGCGCGTGCAGAAGACGTGCTGATCAGCCGGGTTCACAGGTAATGATTACTCGGTCCTTATCGACCTCGTTCGACAATCACAGCAAGGCGTGGCACGCAGATGCCGGGGCCGTGGCCGATGGGAGCGAGCCGTGATGCACGAGCCGGACCAGGAACCCACCGCGGACATGGAAGTGATGACGGGCCCGGGCGGGCCGGACCGCGAGGCGGGGCCGTGGCGCCGGCGCTCCCGCCGCGCGCGTGCCGTGACCGTGGCCGCCACGGTCGTCGCCCTCGCCCTCGGGGGCACGGTCGCCTACGCGGCGACCTCGGGCGGCACGGGCCAGGGGGCCACACCGTCCGCGTCCGGATCCGCGGCGCCGTCGCCGGGCGGCCCCGGCGACCGGCACGGCGGCGGCCGCTGGTTCGGTGCCGGCGGGATGGGCGTGCACGGCGAGGCGACCGTCAAGGACCAGGACACCGGCAAGTGGATCACCCGGACGTGGCAGCGCGGCACCGTCGAGAAGATCGACGGCGACCAGGTCACCGTCAAGAGCGAGGACGGCGCCTCGTGGACCTGGACCGTGAACTCCGGCACCACCGTGCTGCGCGACGGCACGAAGGGGTCCGGCGCCGGCGACCTGAAGAAGGGTGAGACGGCCTTCCTCGTCGGCACCCGCGACGGCAACGGCACCAGGACCGCGACGCACGCCCTCGAGGGAACGCGGAACGGCACGGGCCCCGACGGCGACCACCACGGCAGGTTCCCGGGCCACCGGAACTGGCGCATGCCGGCCCCGTCGACGAGCCCGTCGGGCAGCGGCGCCACGACCTGACGCCGCCACCGCGACGACACGGGGGCTACTGCCTGACGCCCACGACCACGTTGGCGTACAGCTCCTCGGAGACCGCCAGGCGTGCCGTCAACCCGCCCGCGGAGAAGGCCTCCAGGGCGGCCGGGGCCTGGCGTTCGCTTGTTTCGACGAGGACGCAGCCGCCGGGAGCGAGCCAGCCGGTGGCCCCGGCGGCCACGCGGCGCAGGACGTCGAGACCGTCGGTGCCGCCGTCGAGGGCGGTGCGGGGTTCGTGGTCGCGGGCCTCCGCGGGCAGAAGGCCGACCTCGTCCGTGGGGACGTAGGGGACGTTGGCCGCGAGGATGTCGATCCGGCCGCGCAGTCCGTCGGGCAGGGCCGTGAACAGGTCGCCCTGGTGGACGCGCCCCTCGACGTTGCGCCGAGCACAGCGCACCGCGGCCGCATCGACGTCCGCGGCGTGCAGTTCCACGGGGCCGAGCGCACGGGCCAGCGCGGCGCCCACGGCGCCCGAACCGCAGCAGAGGTCGACCACGACGGACGCGTCCGGGACCTGGGCGAGGGCCTGCTCGACGAGGAACTCGGTGCGGCGGCGGGGCACGAAGACCCCGGGCTCCACGGTGATGCGCAGTCCGCGGAACTCCGCCCAGCCGAGGACGAGTTCGAGGGGCAGTCCAGCGGCACGGCGGTCGACGAGGGCGGCGATACCGTCCGGCGTGCGGGCGGTGGCGAGGATCAACTCCGCCTCGTCCTCGGCGAAGACGCAGCCCGCCGCTCGGAGCGTGGCGACGACCGCGTCACGGGTGGCGGGCGACGGCGGAGAGGAAGGAGACAGTGGGGGCATGGAAGCCGAGAGCCTTTCGGTGAGTCGAAGGGCGCTCTCGGGGCGGCCTAGCGGCGGCCCGTGTGATCCTGGAGGAGAGCACCCGACCTGCGCACTGCGGAAATGGGTCCCACCTCCTCCGTCTGCGGCGGCCGGGGCGTTCCCGGGCCGGACGGCCACATTACCCCAACGCTCAGACGCCGACCGCCCCCTCGGCCTCCTCCGCCGCCGCCTCCTCACGAGCCTTCGCGTCCGGCTTCCGGGGCCCGGGCACCGGCGCGGCCGAGGTGTACGTGAGCCCCGTGCCGGCACACGCCAGAAGTTGTACTCTACAACCAAGAACGACCGGGTGAGGGTCCGAGGCGGGATCCTCGGCGGGCGAGGGAGGTCCGGTGGATGCGGACGAGGCCGTGGAGACGATCCAGCGGGAGATGACCGCCTTCGCCCGCCGTGCCCGCGCGTCGGCGGGCCGTATGCACCCCGAGCTGTCGCTGGTCTCGTACACGCTGCTCGGGCATCTGGAGGAGAGCGGCGGCTGCCGGGCCACCGACCTGGCGGCGCACTACGCCCTCGACAAGTCGACGGTCAGCCGTCAGGTCTCGGCGCTGGAGCGGGCCCGTCTCGTCGAGCGGCGCACGGACCCGGACGACCACCGCGTCCAGGTCCTGCAGCTGACCGAGGCGGGCACCCGCATCCTCGCCCAGGTCACCGACAGCCGCCGGGCGGCCTTCCGGGAGCGGCTGGCGGACTGGCCCGAGGAGGACCTGGAGCGGTTCGCCGGCTACCTCGTGCGCTACAACACGGGGGCACACCCCGGCCAGGAGCCGTGAACGCGCGTCAGGAAACCGCCACCACCCGCCCGTCCGCGAGGTGTTCCGGGGCGCGGGCCGACATGAACGCCGTGGTCCGGCGCAGCCGGAAGCCGAGTGCCTCGTAGAGCCGGATGGCGTTCGTGTTGCCCGCGCCGGTGTGCAGGAACGGCGTCTCGCCGCGTTCCCGGATGCCGTGGGCGACGGCCAGGATCAGCCGGCTCGCCAGGCCCTCGCCGCGCACGGACGGGTCGGTGCAGACGGCGCTGATCTCGGTCCAGCCGGGCGGGTGCAGCCGCTCCCCCGCCATCGCGACGAGGGTGCCGCCGCGGCGGATGCCCAGGTAGGTGCCGAGTTCGATGGTGCGGGGCAGGAAGGGGCCGGGCCGGGTGCGCGCGACGAGGTCGAGCATCTCGGGGACGTCGGCGGGGCCGAGGAGGACGGCCTCCGGCTCCGGGGCGGCGGCCAGCCCGTCGTCGACGTACTGCACGCCCTCGATCCGGAACGTGACCTCCCAGCCGGCCGGGACTTCGCCGCGGAAACCGAGCAGCGGGACCTCGGCGCCGGGGCCCGCGAGCGCCGCGAGGTCGGCCCAGTCCCGGGCGTCGGGCTCCGCGGGCAGCGCCTGCCAGGGCGTCACGTCGACGGGATAGCGCAGCACCCGGCCGCGCCGCTCGGCGAAGTGGGCGTGCGGGCCGGTCAGCGCGGCGAGGGCGGGGTGGTCGAGGACGTGGCTCATCCGGCGTTCTCCGTGGGGACGATCACGATCTTGCCGCGGGCGTGGCCCTCCTCGACGGCGCGCAGCGCCTCCCCGGCCCGGTCCAGGGGGAAGGTCTGCGTCACGTGCGGGTCCAGGCTGCCGTCGACGACGAGGCCGGCCACCTCGGCCAGCCGGGCGGGGGTGCGGACCCGGGCGACGCGGGCGCCGCCGAGTTCCCGCGCCACCTCGGGCGGGGCCCCGGCCGTGACGAGTCCGGTGCGGTCGGTGAGCAGGGTCGCGGCCTCGGTGAGGACGGCGCCGCCGACGAGGTCGTAGACGCCGTCGACCGCGACCGGCACGCGCCGGGTCCAGTCCGCGCCGGACGGGACGTGCACGGCCCCCAGGGACTCGATCAGGTCCTTCTTCGCCTCGCTCGCGACGCCCACGACGCGCAGCCCGAGCGCGCGGGCGATCTGCACGGCCGCGACGCCGACCCCGCCGCCCGCACCGGTGACCAGCAGGGTCGCCCCGGCCGGCAGGCCGAGCTGGTGGACGCCGTCGTACGCCGTCGCGGCCGCGACGGGCAGGGTCGCCGCGTCGGTGAAGGACACGGCCGCGGGCTTGTGCGCGCTGAAGCCGGTCGTCAGCAGCGCGTACTCGGAGTACCCGCCGACGACGGGCTGCCCGAAGACCTCGTCCCCGGCGGCGAAATCCTCGACCCCTTCGCCGGCCTCCTCGACGACGCCCGAGACCTCGCTGCCCAGGAAGGCGGGGAAGACGCGCTCACCGTCGCCCGGGCGCCGGAAGCCGGTGCGCAGCTTCCAGTCCACCGGGTTCACGCCCGCGGCACGCACGGCGACCAGTACCTGGCCGGCGCCGGGGACGGGCCGGTCCACCTCGATCAGGGCCTCCACCTCGGGCCCGCCGTTGCGGGTGAAGACGTACGCCTTGGGCATCTGCTCCCACTCCTTCGCTGTCGACGACGGCCACAGTGGGCAAGGGTGATCGGCGCGCTGCTATTCCCGCGGCGCCGCAGATGTCGTACGGCCCTGGTGATCGCGGCCCCCGGGCGGAAGCACGGCGGGCGGGCACGTACGGTGGAACAGGTCCGCCGTCGCTTCCGTCCCGCTGGAATCCCATGAACGTCACCCGAGGCTTCACCGGACGCCCCCGCGTCCACCGTCCCGGCCTGCCGCCGGGCCAGTACGACACGGGCGACGACTGGCCCGTCCTGTCCGCCGAGGTCACCCCGGAGCTGGCGCCCGCCGACTGGACCTTCCGCGTGGACGGGCTCGTGGAGCGGCCGCGCACCTGGGACTGGGAGCAGGCGCACGCGCTCCCGGCGTCGGCGTACGAGGGCGACATCCACTGCGTGACGGGCTGGTCGAAGTTCGGCGTGCGGTTCGGGGGCGTCTGCCTGGACTCGTTCCTCGACGCGGCGCGGCCCCGTGCGTCGGCCACCCACGTCGTGGCGTACTCGCACACCGGGTACACCTCGAACCTGCCGCTCGCGGACCTGACGGGCGGCCGGGCGTGGATCGCCTGGGAGTACGGCGGGCAGCCGCTCACCCCCGAGCACGGCGGGCCCGCCCGGCTGCTCGTGCCCCACCTGTACTTCTGGAAGAGCGCCAAGTGGATCGCCGGCCTCACCCTCCTCGACCACGACGAACCGGGCTTCTGGGAGCAGAACGGCTACCACGCGCGCGGCAACCCCTGGCAGGAGCAGCGGTACTCCGGTGACTGACACGTCCGCCTCCCCCTCCTTCGCTCCCCCGGCCCGCTTCCGCGTGCCCGGCCGTATCGGCGTCAGCGAGGAGACCGCCGCCGTGTGGCACACGGCCACGCTCACGCAGATCCGCCGCGAGACACCCCGCGCGGCCACCTTCCGGTTCGCGGTGCCCGGCTGGACGGGGCACCTGCCCGGCCAACACCTGCTGGTGCGGCTGACCGCCGGGGACGGATACACGGCCCAGCGCCACTATTCGATCGCGTCGGCCCCCGACGACACCGGGCACGTCGAACTGACCCTGGACCATGTGGCGGACGGCGAGGTCTCGGGCTGGTTCCACACCGTCGCCGAGCCCGGTGACCGGATCGCGATGCGTGGCCCGCTGAGCGGCTTCTTCGCCTGGCCCGGCGACCGGCCCGCGCTGCTGGTCGGGGCCGGCTCCGGAGTCGTGCCCCTCATGTCGATGCTGCGGCACCACCGGGCGCGCGGCCTGGACGTACCGCTGCGGCTGCTGGTGTCCGCGCGCGGTCCCGAGGAGCTCATCTACGCGCGCGAGTTCGGCGCGGAGACGACGCCCGTGTTCACGCGCAGCGCGCCGGCGGGCGTGCCGGTGGGACGGATGGCCGCCGCACATGTGGCGCCGCTCCTGGCCGAGCCGCCTCCCGGTGGGTGGGAGGCCTATGTCTGCGGCTCCAACTCCTTCGCCGAGCACGCCTCCCGGCTGCTGGTCGCGGCCGGCCAGCCGGTGGACCGGATCCGTATCGAACGCTTCGGGTGACGTGGCGCAAACCACTGCGTCCGGCCGGCCCTCCGTGGACGAACACCTTGTCGCGGGGTACCCCGTCGTCAGGGCACTCGCGCGCGGAGGGGATACGGAGGGATCATACGGACCGACCGGGAAACGGCCCCTCCGGCTTCGGTGACGGCGAGGAGGTCGACATGCGGACCCGGGTGCGCGGCCGGCGCCGGCGGCGCAATCCGCTGCGGCGCCGGTCGGATGTGATCGAGGCGTGGACGGCGCTGTTCTTCGGCGTTCTGCTGCTGGTGGGCGCGCCGCTGGCGGGAGCGCTGGCGGGCTGGTGGGCGCACGGCGAGGCGCGGAGCGTCGCCGTGGCGCAGCGCGCCGCACGCCACCAGGTGCGGGCCGAGGTGGTCGGCACGGCACCCGACCAGCTGCCCACCGTGCAGGCCGGCCGGCAGCACTCGTACCGCGTGCGGGTGCGCTGGACGGACGCGGCCGCCCGGCCGCACACCACGACGGCCCGCGTTCCGGCCGGCACCCGGCACGGCGACCAGGTCGCCCTCTGGTTCGACACCCAGGGCCGAAACGTGCCCCCGCCGGCCGGCAGCACCGCGATCTGGCAGCACACCGTGACCGTCGGCACGATCGCCGCGGGCGCCGCCGCCGCGGCGGTGCTGCTCACGAACGCCGTCGTGCGCCGCGTCGCCGCCGGCCGGCGGCTGGCCGAGTGGGAGCGGGCGTGGGCGCGGATCGAGCCGGACTGGACGCGGCGCCGGGCGTGACCGATCGACCGCGGTGACACGAGCGTTCACGACGCCCTGGCGGGTAGTTGGACCACCCACGTACGGTGTGATCATCCGCACCGGCCCTTCACGAAGGCGGTTCCAGATGGCCCTGTTCGACCTCCCGCTCGACGAGCTCCACGCGTATCGCAGCGCGTCCGCGGAGCCCGAGGACTTCGACACGTTCTGGTCCAAGACCCTCGAGGAGGCCCGCGAGCACGACCTGGACGCCCGCTTCGAACCGGTCGACACGGGTCTGACGACGGTCCGGGTGTACGACGTGACGTTCGCGGGATTCGGCGGGCACCCGGTCAAGGGCTGGCTGACCCTGCCCGCCGGGGCCGGGGAACCGCTGCCGCTGGTGGTGGAGTTCATCGGCTACGGCGGCGGGCGCGGCCTGCCGCACGAGCATCTGCTGTGGGCGTCCACCGGCCGCGCGCACTTCGTGATGGACACCCGCGGTCAGGGCAGCGCGTGGGGCGGGGGCGGCGGCACCCCGGACCCGGTGGGCGGCGCGCCGGCCTACCCCGGCTTCATGACCCGCGGCATCGACGCCCCCGAGAACTACTACTACCGCCGGGTGTTCACGGACGCGGTGCGCGCCGTGGAGGCGGCCCGCTCGCACCCGCTGACCGACGCGTCCCGCACGGTCGCCCTCGGCGCCAGCCAGGGCGGCGGGATCACCATCGCGGTGGGCGGTCTGGTCCCGGACCTGACGGCGATCGCGCCGGACGTGCCGTTCCTGTGCGACTACCCGCGCGCCGCCACCCTGACGGACCGTCACCCCTACCGCGAGATCGGCCTGTTCCTCAAGACCCACCGCGGCCGCACCGGCGAAGCACTGCGCACCCTGTCCTACTTCGACGGTGTGCACTTCGCCGCCCGCGGCCGTTGCCCCGCGCTGTTCTCGGCGGCCCTGGAGGACCAGACGTGCCCGCCCTCCACCGTCTTCGCGGCCTACAACGCCTGGGCGCAGGGGGACAAGACGATCGAGGTCTACGACTTCAACGACCACGAGGGCGGCGGCCCCTTCCAGGACGCGGCCAAGCTCCGGTGGCTGCGGTCTTACGTCTGAGGGCGCGGGGGCATGGACACACGTGAGGCCGCCGAGCGCTTCGTCCGCGTCTGGGAGCGGGCCTGGGCCGTGCATGACGTGGCCGCGCTGCTGGAGCTGTACGCCGAGCGGTGCGTCCACCGCTCGATGCCGTTCCGGGAGCCGCACCGGGGGCGGGCCGAGCTGGCCGCCTACCTGCGCCGGTCGTTCGTCCACGAGCGGGTGACGGACGTGCGGTTCTCGCCACCGATCGTCGGCCCGGACGGCGTCGCCGTGGCCGAGTTCCGGGTGCTGGCCGAGGAGGACGGTGTCGCGTCCGCCCTGGCGGGCTGCGTGTTCGCGCGGTTCGACGACGCCGGTCTGGCGGTCGAGACACGGGACTACTGGCACACGGCCGACGGTCACCGCGAGCCCACCCAGAAGCTCTTCTTCCTCTGACCTTCCCTCCAGTCCGACCAGTCGGTACGTTCTCCGGAAACCTGGCCGCAGAGCCGCGGCCCGGGTTTCCGGCGGACGACGGAGGGCCCCATGGCGGAGCGCGAGCCAGAGCTGCACGGTTACTGCGACGAGCGGTTCACGGCGGTGCGGACGGCGCTGGAGGACAATTTCCGGGACCGCGAGGAGCTCGGCGCCGCGGTCGCCGTGAGCGTCGGCGGTGAGGTCGTGGTGGATCTGTGGGGCGGCTGGGCCGACGCGGCCCGCACCCGGCCCTGGGAACACGACACCCTGGTCAACGTCTGGTCGACGACGAAGGGGCCGGTCGCGCTGTGCGCGCACCTCCTCGCCGACCGGGGACTGCTCGACTTCGACGCACCGGTGGCCGCCTACTGGCCCGAGTTCGCCGCGGCCGGCAAGGACAAGATCCCGGTACGCCACCTGCTGTCGCACCGCGCGGGGCTGTCCGGCCTGCGCGAGCCGCACTCGCTCGAACAGCTCTACGACTGGGAGCTGACGACACGGCGGCTCGCGGCGACGGAGCCCTGGTGGGAGCCCGGGACGCGGTCCGGGTACCACGCGCTGACCTACGGTTTCCTGGTCGGGGAGGTCGTGCGGCGCATCTCGGGGCTGCGGCCGGGGGCCTTCCTGGAGCAGGAGGTGACCGGTCCACTCGGGATCGACTTCCGGATCGGGCTGCCCGAGAAGGAGTACGGGCGGGCCGCCGAGCTGGTGCACCCGCGGGCCGCCTCCGGCAGCGAACAGACGTCGACGTTCGGCCAGTTGACGCCGGCGGCACTGGCCGCCCTGGCCAACCCGCTGGTCGGCGCCTCCGAGGCCAACACGCCCGGGTGGCGGGCCGCCGAGATCCCGGCGGCGAACGGGCACGGCACGGCGCGGGCGGTCGCCGCGCTCTACGGGATCTTCGCGGGCCGCGGGTCCCTCGACGGCCACCGCGTCCTGTCGGCCGAGGCGGCCGAGCGGGTGCGTGAAGGCCAGGGCAGCTGCCGCGACCTGGTTCTCGGCGCCGGGTTCGAGGGCGAGACCGAGGTCGGGCTCGGACTGTGGCTGAGCGGCACCAACGGCTCCTACGGTCCCAACCCGCGCGCTTTCGGACACGACGGCTTCGGCGGCTCGTGCGGCCTCGCCGACCCGGAGGCAGGGGTGTCGCTGGGCTACGTCATGAACCGGATGGGGCCTCATATCGCCGACGACCCACGGAAGACGGCCCTGGTCGACGCCGTCTACGGCGCCCTGTGAACGGCCTTGCGCGCGGGCCGGTTTCGGCCGAACCCGCAGACCGCTCTTCCTTTCTGGTTTAGACCAATGCTAGATCTGGTGGCGCACTGAGTCCGCACGGCTACGGCATGTCACCTTCAGGAGGCGCGGCATGGCCCGCACCACCCCGCACGACCCTCCCCTGCCCGAGCAGGAGCCGCTGTACTGGCGTGTCGCGACGCGGCTGCTCGGCGAACTGCGCGACGGCGGCATCCCGCCCGGCGAGCGGCTGCCGGGCGAACGCCACCTGGCCGAGCGCTTCGCCGTCAGCAGGGAGACGATCCGGCAGGCGCTGGAGGTGCTGCGCCGCAACGGCGTGGTCGCCACCGACCGGCGCGGCAGCCACGCCACCCTTCCCGGACTGCCGGTGGAGAGCCCCTGCTCGCTGGCCTTCCCGGTCGGCGCGCGGGCGGCGGACCCGGGCGCCCTCGACCGGGCCCGGGTCTCCTGGGAGGCGCCCCCGCCGGAGCACGCCGCGGCCCTGGGGCTCGCCCCGCACCGGCCGACGCTCGTGCACCGCTACGAGTCGGCCGGCGCCGACGGCCGCGGAAGGCGCACGGCCATGACGTCGTTCTCGGCCGTGGCCCTGTCCGAGGTGGAGGAGCTGGGCCGCTACCGCGGCCGCGCCGACGGCGCCTGCGCGGCCCAGCTGCGCCGCGCCTACGACTGGATGCGCAGGGCGGGCCTGTCCCTGCACCACCGGGACACCATCACCCCCCTCGCGGACACCCCCTCGGTGCGGGTGACCCGGCGCGTGCACGACCAGTACGCGCGGCCGCTGGAGATCACCGACCTGGTCGTGGACGCCCATCCGGAGGCCCTGATCTACGAGTTCACGCTGCCCGCGGCGGGCTGAGCGCGCGCCGGGCGCCGGAAGTACAGCCACACGACGGAGCCCTCGGGGGCGAGGTCGCCGTCGACCAGATCGCTCAACTGCCGCACCAGCCACATGCCGTGGCCGCCGGCCGCACCCACCTCGGGCGGCAGGTGGCCGGGGAAGGGCGGCCAGGCCACCGGCGTGCGCGCGCCGAAGTCGGAGATCTCGCAGATCACATGGTCCCGGTCGCTGTGCAGACGTACCACACCCTGCCCACCGCCGTAGCGCACCGCGTTGACCATCGTCTCGTGCGCCGCCGCCACCAGGTCGTACGCCCGCTGCTCGGACAGGCCCAGGCGGCGGGCGTACGCCGTCAGGGCGCGGCGTACGGCGGCGGTCCGGCCCCGGGTGAAACGGATGCCGTCCGCTCCCCCGGGCAGCCGGGCGAGGCCCCGCCCGTCGCACTCCGCGGAGAAGGCCGCCGGATCGGCGTAGTCCACCGCGGCGCGTGACTCGTGGACGAGCTCGGGGTGGGTGCGGGCGGCGCCGCACACGACGCCCTCGGGCAGCGCGCGGACGTCGTAGGGACACAGGATCCAGTGGCCGGAGCCGGCGAAGGCGACGTTCACCAGGGACTCGTACCGCATCCACTCCCGGGTCTCCAGCTCCGTACGGCCCTCCCACACCGGCTCGCCGACGACGCGGACCCGGCGGCCCGCGCCCTGCCGGTCGCAGTAGGAGTGGTAGCGGCCCAGGGTGCGCGAGGGGCAGTCGTACCAGTCGAGCGCGTCGTGCGACTCCAGGTCACGGAAGCGGCTGCCGAGCGCCTCACCGAGCAGGGTGATGTTGCGGAGGCTCACCACCACCAGCAGCGTGTCACCCGCGTCGAGCCCGTCGCGGACGAAGCGGCCGACCGTGTCGAGGAACTGGTCCTCCGACCGGTAGCGCAGGGCCTGGTGGACGAATCCGGTCACACCGACCCTCCGTTCGGCGCGCCCGCGCCCGCGGCTTCGATGTGCAGGCCCGGCACCCGGTCCCAGCCGGTCACCCGCATCACCCGCTGCACATGCGGCGCGACTCCCGACAGTTCGAGGGTGCGGCCCGCCGCGTCCAGGCCGAGCGCGGTGAACACCAGCAGGCGCAGCGCCCCTACGTCGATGAAGCGCAGACCGCGCAGGTCGACATGGGTCCGGGAGGCGGCACGGCCCCGGGCGCGGTCGGTCTCGGCGCGCAGGGCCCGGGCCACGGCGGTGACGTTCGTGTCGTCCACCTCACCGGCCAGGGCGAGGCCCGGGGGCGCGAAGGTGCGGCTGATGACGAGGAGGTCGTCGCGCCACACGTCGTCGGCACCGACCCGGCCGTGGTGCAGGCCCGCGATCGGGCCGAGCTCGGTGTCGCCGAAGATCCGCCGGTCGTACTGGCAGATCCCCAGAACCGGCAGCGAGGAGAACACGGGGTCGAGCAGCAACTCGCTGTCGTGGAGCGTCTTCAGCTCCTTGCCGGCCAGCGAACGCAGGCTCTCCGTGCACACGCGCAGACCGAGGAACCCGTCACCGAGGGCCCGGCGGGCCTCGCGGCGGATCACCTCGTCCAGGTCCCACAGGCCCTCCGGGACGGCCAGGTGCGGGTCGACGCACAGCCGGCCGTCGGCGAGTTCCTTCTCGACCGGGCAGCCGTGCGCCTCCAGGAAGGACAGGGCGACTCCGCCGGGGACGTCGACGGGCGGCAGCAGCAGGCCGCGCTGCCCGCTGGCCAGACCGTCCAGCAGGAACACCGCGAGGACGGCCTCGCGCTCTTCGTCCGTGTCGTAGCCGAGGAGAAAGTGGTCTCCCTGGCGCATCTGTCCCACGGTTTTCTGGGTGGGTACGACGGCCATCCCCGTACCTCCCTCGGGTGGACGGGCCGCTTCCACGCTACGCCGCGAGCGGTCCCGCCGTGAGGGGTTATCGTGTGCGCCATCGGTTCCGGTGATGGGGGGACGATGGCGGCCTCTGTACCGGGCGGCAGGATCGGCAACCTTCCCGCCGAGGCGAACGTCTTCGTCGGCCGCAGGCACGAACTCGCCGGGATCGCGGGGCTGTTGGGAACCGAGCGACTGGTGACGCTGACGGGTCCGGGCGGGGTCGGCAAGTCCCGGCTGGCGCTGCGGGCCGCGCACGCCGGGACGGCCGGGTTCCCGGGTGGCACCTGGCTGGTGGAGCTGTCGGAGCTGCGGGACCCGGAGCTGCTGACGAACATCGTGGCCCAGGCGACCCGACTGACCGAGCAGACACTGCGGCCCCTCCTGCAGGCCGTCTGCGAACATCTCACGGGCGCGCCCGTCCTGCTGGTCCTGGACACCTGTGAGCACGTCCTGGACGCATGCGCACGCGTCGTGCAGGAACTCCTCGCGAACGTCCCGGACCTGCGCGTTCTGGCCACCAGCCGGCAACCCCTGGGCGTGCCCGGCGAGCAGTTGCTGACCGTGGCCCCGCTGCCGCTGGGCGAGCGCGACGACGCGGTGGCCCTGTTCGCGGCCCGGGCCGCGGCGGCACTGCCCACGTTCACGCTCACCGACGGCAACCGGGCCGACGTCGCCGCCGTCTGCGCCCGGCTGGACGGCATCCCGCTGGCCCTGGAGCTGGCCGCCGTACGGCTGCGCGGCTTCCCGCTGCACCGGCTGCTGGAGGGCCTCGACTCCCGTTTCGACCTGCTGGTCTCCCCCGCCCGGCCGCGCCTGGCCCGGCACCAGACACTGCGCACCGCGATCGGCTGGAGCCATGAGCTGTGCACCCCGCTGGAACGGCTGCTGTGGGCGCGGCTGTCGGTGTTCGCGGGCGGCTGGGACGTGGAGGCGGCCGAATTCGTCTGCCACGGCGGCCCCTTGGACCCGGAGGAGATCCTGGCCCTGCTCGCCTCCCTCACCGAGAAGTCCATCATCACCCGGGACGGCGAGGGCGCGGCGCTGCGCTACCGGATGCTGGACACCGTCCGCTCCTTCGGCGCCGAGTGGCTGACCGGGCTCGGCGAGGTGGAGGCGGTCCGCGTCCGCCACCGCGACTACTTCCGCTGGATCGCCCGCCAGGGCGAGGCGGAGTGGCTCGGGCCCGGCCAGTGGATGTGGTCCGAGCGGCTGACCGTGGAGCACGCCAATCTGCGGCTGGCGATCGAGGAGTGCCTGACCGCCGCGGAACCCGAGACGGCACTCGAACTCACCGGCTCGCTCTGGTTCTTCTGGTTCGCCTGCGGTTTCACGGAGGAGGGCCGCACCTACCTGGAGCGGGCCCTGCGCCGCACCCCGAAGCAGGGCGGGCCCGAGTACACCCTCGCCGTCTGGGCGCACCGGCTGGTCACCGTCGTCCCGGACGACCTGGAGGCGGCCGAGTCGGTGAGCGCCGCCTACGTGTGGCTCGCCGAGGAGCGCCGGCTGCCGGTGCCCGCGCTGCCGCTGACCGGCGCGAGTCTCGCCGTACGGGGTGAGTCGGCGCGGTCGGCGGTGCTGTACGGAAGCGTCCGGCAGGCACCTGCCGGGGACGGCGGAGCGGAGTTCTTCCAGCTCCTGACGCTCGCCGTGCAGGCGTATCTGCTGGCGAGCCAGGCCGCGTTCGAGCGGTGCGCGGCGGTCGCCGGGCGGTTGCGCGCCGAGTGCGCCAAGCGCGGTGAGCTGTGGATGCGGGCCTGGGGCGACTTCTTCGTGGCACTCGCCGGGATCGGTCTCGGCCACCCCGACGAGGCGCTCCGCCCGGCGCGCGAGGCGCTGTCCGCCAAGTGGCGGGTGCACGACCGGATCGGGGCCGCCGCGATCGCCGACCTCCTGGTGGCCGCGCAGGCCGCGCGGGGCGAGGACGAGCTGGCCGCGCGGCTGCTGGGCATCAGCAGACGCCTGTGGCACGCGGCCGGTCTGCCGCAGCTCGGCCGGCCGGACCGGACGATCTTTCACCGCGAGTACGAGCGCCGGCTGCGCGCCTGCCTCGGCGACGCCTGCTTCTCGGCGGCCGTGTCCGCGGGGCGGGAGCTGGAGCCGGAGGAGGCGATTGAACTGGCGTTGGGCGGGTCCCTGGACGGGTTCGAGGTCTGACCGGGCCGCGCGGCGCGTCCCGGCGGCGGGCGGGGTGGCGACCTCGCGGCCTCCGGCCGGATCGCACGGGTCCGGTTCCAGCCGGATCGCACGGGTCCGGTTCCGGCCGCATCGCGTCAGGCCGGACCGCGTCAGGCCGGAACCGGCCGGGCCTTCCGGCTCACGGCCACGACCATGCGCGCACGTGGGCTGCCGTCGCCGCGGCGCCCGAACTCCGGCAGCGTCGCGAGGTGCACGCCGAATCCCGCCCGCTCCAGCTCCCGCGCCACCTCGCCGAGCCGGAAAGCGCGGTAGTACATGACGAACGGGGGCCGCCATACGGCGTTGCGCACCCGCATGACCAGGTCGAAACCCAGCAGCGTCCAGTACGCGGGCGACGTGGGCCGGGGCGGGGCGAGCACGGGGAAGGCGAACCTGCCGCCCGGCCGGAGCACGGAGTTCACCTGCGCGAACAGGCCCGGCAGTTCGCGGGGCAGGAAGTGCCCGAACGCCCCGAAGCTCACCACCAGGTCGAAGGTGCCGGGCGCGAACGGCAGCGCCCGGACGTCGCCGCGGACCCAGGAGACCGCGGGCTCCGGCGGCCGTGCGGTCCGTCGTGCCACGTCGAGCATGCCCGCGCTGAAGTCGATCCCGGTGGCACTGCGCCGGCACATCCGCGCAAGGACGTCGACCCCCGCCCCGGTGCCGCAGGCCAGGTCGAGACCGGCGTCGAAGGGACCCGTGCGGGCCAGCGCCGAGGCGCAGGCGTCGAGCACCGGTCCCGGGGTCCGGAAGGGGGTGTGGTCGAACTTCGGGGCGAGCAGGTCGTAGCCGTGCTCGACGGACGAGAGCGCCTGGACGGCGAGCTCGCGCAGGCTGGGGCCTTCGGGACTGAACATCGCCGTCAGCTTAGCCAGCGCGCCGGTCCTCGGCGGTGGACACCCGGCCGTCCGCTGATTAGTCTCATCCACACCTACTCCACTAATTGACCAATGAGGTGATCCGATGCGAGCGTTCCGTGCGGCGGTCGAGGCCGGAGACATGGACGCCGTGGAGGCGCTGCTGGCCGAGGACGTCGTCTTCACCAGCCCGGTGGTCTTCAAGCCGTATCCGGGCAAGGCGATCACCGCCGCGATCCTGCGCGCGGTCTCGCAGGTGTTCCAGGACTTCCGCTACGAGCGTGAGCTCGCCGGGGACGACGGCCGCGACCACGCCCTGGTCTTCACCGCCCGGGTCGGCGGCCGCGAGCTGACGGGCTGCGACTTCATCCGCCTGAACGAGGACGGCCTGATCTGCGAACTCATGGTCATGGTCCGGCCGCTGTCGGGCGCGCAGGCGCTGGCCGCGGAGATGGGAGCGCGGTTCGACGAGATCGTCAAGGAGGCGGAGGCACGGTCCGCCTCCGCCTCCTGAACGTCACGCCCCGGACGTCACCTTCCTCGCCTCACGCCACGGTGAGGGTGATCGCGCCCGTGTAGCTCTCGCCGGGTGTGACGGCCGTCGGGCTGCCGTCCACGGTCATCGTCACCGACCTGCCGCGCGGCGCCCGTACGGCGGCGTCGGCGGCGAGGGTGAGGGCGGTCAGGTGCGAGGTGCCGGTGACCGTCCAGGCCGAGCCGCTCTTCAGCCTGACGACGGCGCCGTTGTTGACGGCGGCCTGAACCGTGTTGGTCACGATGCCCAGCTCGTAGAAGGTGGACGCGTCGATGCGGGGCACCCGGTGCTGGGTCCTCGTCGCGGAGATGACGCCCTCGACGGTGGAGTCCTCGAAGGTCAGCACCATGTTCCTGCCGGTGCGCATGCCGTTGTAGAAGTCGCCCCTGAGCACGATGGAGGTGAACGTGGCGGCGCCGTCGGTGGTGTGGACCGCCGTGGTGTCGAAGGAGGAGTCCTTCGTGGGGTCGGTGGTGGGCTCGGTGTAGACGCCGACGTTCATCATCCTGCCGTCGACGTCGACCGGCCCCGGGTCGTCGAGTTCGATCATCTGCAGGATGACGCCGTCGCGCGGGTCGAGGCGGGCGCCCTGGGAGCCGTCGACGCTGATCGTGGTCTGCTGGCCCTTGTTGAGGAAGGTGGCCCGCTCGGAGTTGACGACGGTGCCGCCGTCGAGGGTGAGTGTGCCGGCGCCGAAGAACATGTAGCCGAAGTGGCCCGAGTTCACGACCGTGCTGCGGACCGGGATGCTCCTCAGCTCGGCGTGCGACAGGCCGAGGTCCAGTTCGGTGCTGAGCGCGGCGACGGCGTCGCGGGTGCTGTCGCCGTAGTGCACGACGGCCGCCGGGCCGGCGATGATCGTGGCGTAGGAGCCGACGTCGAAGCGGGAGCCCAGCACCCGCACGGTGGCGTCGCCGATGGCGTAGGTGCCGTAGCCGTAGTCACCGGTGTTGCCGACGTGGCAGTTGACGGCGGACAGCTTCAGGCCGCTGCCGCCCTCGACCGACAGGGCTCCCCATGTCTCGGAGAAGACGGTGGAGTTGAGATAGGTGGCCGCGCTGTTCCTGCCGATGAGGTTGGTGGCGCGGACGTTGCCGTCGAGGCCGAGCATCCAGGGCACGGACTCCATGTACGGCGTCTCGACGGTGGCCTGGTAGTCGGAGGGCAGGACGCCGTTGCGGGCGCGCAGCACGGAGTCCTTGACGAGGACGTTGGCGCCGCCGCCGGCGATGACGGTGGTGCGTACGACACCCTTGTTGTCGATCCGGGCGCCGTCCACCACCAGCCTGGTCGAGGAGCCGTCGCCGACCACGGCCGCGCCGTAGCCCGCGAAGTCCGAACGGCCGTTGCCCGTCAGGGAGATGACAGGGGCCTGCAGGGTGTAGGCGCCGCTCTCGACGTAGACGCCGTTGAAGCACTCGCCGGTGGAGGTGATCGACACGTTCCGTGCGGAGGTGTCGGAGACCCTGCCGCCGCGCACGGCGCAGAGCACGGACCTGGCGGAGTCCACGCCGCCGGAGCCGACGTAGAGCGCCTGCCGGAAGGGGAAGGTGAGCGTCTCGTAGGTGACGTCGTGGGACTCGGCGACGGTGAGGACGACGTCCCCGCGGTAGGTGCCGGCCTGGATCAGGGTCGCGGTGGCGCCGGTCGCGGTGAGCGCCTGGCCGGTCTCCACGCCGTTCACGGTCAGGCTGATGTCGTGGCCGTCCGGTGCGACGATCCTGCCGCCGTCGGCGACGGTCAGTTCGCTCACCCTGGTGGTGGCGGCGAGTTCGTACGTCTCCCCCGCGCCGACCGCGATCCTCGTGGCGGAGGACGGGGCGGACGCCGATGCCGACGGGGTGGCGGTGGCGGAGGCGGCCGGCAGGAGCACGGCCGTCGCCGTGGCGGTACCGGCGATCAGGAACGAGCGTCGGGAAGTCAGCGTCATGGCAGGCCTTTCCACGGGTGGAGTGCGCGATCGCGCAGCGTCACGAGCCGCCCGCCCGGAGCGGGGCGGCGAAGGCACCTCAGGTGCGCAGACCGGAGTGAATCAGCCTTGGTCAACCCGGGACAGGCAGCGCACACACGCATCTCATGACCCGATGCCTCGGATCGGGCGGCCCACTTCATGGTGATCACACAGAGTGGTCACAGTGGGTGCCGCACCGTGCGCACGACGGCGGGGCGAACGGCCTGCGCGCCGTCCGCCCCGCCGTTCTCCCCGTGTGGCTACGCGGGCGCGATCATCCCCGCCGACAGGTCGATGTCCGCTCCGCACAGGGCCGGCATCGCGAGCATCGCGACGAGTGCCCGGGCGACCTCGTCCTCCTCCACCAGCCGGCCGAGGGCGGCCCGGGAGGCGAAGTCGCGTTCCGCCTGCTCGGCGGTGCAACCGGTCAGTTCGGCCGTCAGGCGGAAGTTGCGGTCCATGCGCGGCCCCCGCACCGGCCCGGGTGAAAGGGAGTTGACCGCGACGCCCCGCGGGCCGACCTCCCCGGCCAGTGTCCGGGTCAGACCGAGCAGCGCCATCTTGGAGGCGGTGTACGGCGTCCGGTCGAGCAGCGGTCGTTTGCCGCTGACCGAGGCGATGTTGACGACGTCGCCCCGGCCTGCCGCGATCATCGGGGGCAGAAAGGCCCGGCACATGAGGTAGACGCCGCGCACGTTGACGGCGAACACGTCGTCCCACTCGTCCGGTTCGACGTCCACGAGGGGCCGGACCGGTCCCGCGACGCCCGCGTTGTTGACCAGCAACGATACGTCCTCGTCGGCGAGTTCGGCGGCGAGCACCCGCACGGCCGCGGGATCGGAGACGTCGCAGACGGCCGTGTGTGCCGCGTCGCCCACCTTCGCCGCCGCCTCGGCGAGGGCCTGCCCGTTCCGGCCGACCAGGATCACCCGGGCCCCGGCCTTCGCGAGCGCCAGGGCGAAGGCGCTGCCCAGTGGTCCTCCGCCGCCGGTGACCAGCGCCGTGCGCCCCGCCAGGGTCACGCGGTGTTCCAGGGCAGCTCGTCACCGGCGGCCCTGGCCGCGCGGACGTCACCGGAGCGCGCGTGGCCCTCGAACAGCTCGACGCGTGCGGCCCGCCCGCACAGTCTGCCGAGCAGGGCCTGCGCGTCGGTGTCGGTGACCTCCTGGTAGGTGACGGTCTTGAGGTACTTGCCCACCCACAGGCCACCGGTGTAGCGGGCCGCGCCGCGCGTCGGCAGCACGTGATTGGTGCCGATCACCTTGTCGCCGAAGGAGACGCAGGTGCCCTCGCCCAGGAACAGGGCGCCGTACTGGGTCATCCGCTCCAGTGCCAGGCGCGGCTCGGCGGTCAGCACCTCCACGTGCTCGAAGGCGAACGCGTCGGCCAGCGCGTACAGTTCGTCGACCGTGTCGACGACGTGCACCTGGCCGTGGTCGCGCCAGGCGGGTTCCGCGAAGTCGCGGGTCGGCATCCCGGGCAGGATGCGCTCGACCTCGGCGAGGGTCTTCTCGGCGACCTCGCGGGAGGTGGTGATGAGCACGGCCGGCGAGTCGGGGCCGTGCTCGGCCTGGGAGAGCAGGTCGACGGCGCAGACGAAGGGGTCGGCGTCCTCGTCGGCGAGGACGAGGATCTCGGTGGGCCCGGCGAACAGGTCGATGCCGATCTCGCCGAACAACTGCCGCTTGGCCTCGGCGACATAGGCGTTGCCGGGCCCGGCGATCAGGTTCACCGGCCGCATGGAGCCGGTGCCGACGGCCATCGCCGCGACCGCCTGGACCCCGCCGAGCAGCCAGATCTCGTCGGCGCCCGCGAGATGCATCGCGGCGACCGTCGCGGCCGGGATCTCGCCGTGGATGGGCGGGGTGCAGGCGACCACCCGCGGCACGCCCGCCACCTTGGCGGTCACGATGGTCATATGGGCGGAGGCGGTGAGCGGGTAGCGCCCGCCCGGGATGTAGGCGCCCGCGGCCTGCACGGGGACGTGCTTCTGGCCGAGCTTCACGCCCGGCAGCGTCTCCACCTCGAACTCGCCCAGCGAGTCGAGCTGGTGGCGGGCGAAGGTACGCACCTGCTCCTGCACGAAGCGGATGTCGTCGAAGACCTGCTGGGGCACCGACGCGACGATCTTCCCGACCTCCTCGTCGCTCAGCCGGAAGGAGCCGGGGCTCCACCGGTCGAACTTCTCGGAGTACGCGCGCACGGCCACGTCGCCGCGCTCACGGATGTCCGCGATCACCTCCGCCACGGTGGAGCGGACCTGGTCGAGGGAGGCGGTCACCTCGGCCTTCGGCACGGCATGCTTCAGGATCTCTGCCACAACTGCGGCCTTTCTCGGGGGAGTCGGATCAGACGGGAGGCGCTTCGAAGACCACGTCGGGGTCGTTGAACTGCTCCTTGGCGACCGACTCGCTCATCGGGTCGGCGGTGCCCCACTGGTCCTGGGTGACCGGGTCGTCGACGTCGTGCCGGCCCGGGTGCCACACGTCCTCCTCCAGCACGGCGAGCTCGGTGGTGTACTCGACGGTGTTGCCGTGCGGATCGTGGAAGTAGGCGAAGGTGTTGTCCCCCGCCAGGTGCCGTCCGGGACCCCAGGTCAGGCGCGTCCCGGCTCGCAGCGCCCGGCCCGTGCCGCGCATGTACTCCTCCACACCGCGCATCTCGAAGGAGGCGTGGTGCAGGGAGGCATGGGGCCCGCGCGCGATGGCGAAGGAGTGGTGCAGCGGGCTGCACCGCAGGAAGTACATGAGGTCGCCCAGGTGCGTGGAGTACAGGGTGTCGGTCAGCCGGAGGCCGAGGTGCTCGACGTAGAAGTCCCGCAGCCCCTCCGGGTCCTGGGAGTTGACGACGCAGTGCGAGAGCCGCACGGGGACGGCCTCGCGCTCATCGATCCTGCGGTGCGTGCGGGTCCCGACGTCCGCCGACACCTCCACGACGCGCCCGTCCGGGTCGAAGAAGCGGAAGCCGTAGCCGCCGCCCGGGGTGTCCAGCGCCCTGGGTTCGTGGACGATGCGGATCGCCGCGCGGCCCAGCCGCACCGCCAGTTCGTCGACGGCGGCCGGTGAGACGGCCCCGAAGGCCACCAGGTCCATGCGCTTGCGCTCGTCCTGGCGGATGCGCACGACGTACTGCTCGGGACTGCCCTCGGCGGCGAAGAACGCGATGCCGCTGTCGTCGGCGACCTCGGTCAGGCCCCAGGTGGTGGAGAAGAAGGACCGCTGGGTGCCGAAGTCCGGTACGGCCAGGTCGACATGGCGCAGATGGGTGATGGGCTGGAAGCTCATGCAAGGCTCCTGACGGTGTTGCGCTGGTGGCCGAGGCCGGTGATCTCCGACTCGACGACGTCTCCGGGCTTCAGGAACAGGCCCCAGTGCGCGCCGTTGCCGGCCGGGGAGCCGGTGAGCAGGAGGTCCCCGGGGCGCAGGGTGGTGGTCGTGGAGGCGTAGGCGATGAGCCGCGGAATGCCGAAGATCATGTCCTTGGTGGACTCGTCCTGGCGTACGACTCCGTTGTGGCGCAGGGTGATCCGCAGGTCACCGGGGTCGCCGGCGAAGGCGGCCGGGACCAGGAAGGGCCCGGTCGGCAGGAAGGTGTCGGCGTTCTTGGCGGTGAACCAGTCGGTGCCGACGGCGTTCAGGTCGGGCCGGTAGAGGCGGTCACGGGTGGTGAGGTCGTTGCAGACGGTGTAGGCGGCGACGTACGCCATCGCCTCCCCGGCCGGAATGTTCCGGCCGGTCCTGCCGATGACGAGGGCGAGTTCGAGCTCCCAGTCGTGCTGTTCGCCGAGCTCGGGGAGCACGATGTCGTCGTACGGGCCGCACATCGCCCGCGGCGAGCCGAGGAAGACGTAGGGCACACCGCTGCGGATGCGCTCGTCCATCATCCGCTCGGCGTCGGCGCGTGCCTCCCTCGGGGTGGCCCCGTGCACGCTCTCCTTCTCGGCGGCCACCAGATCCACCACGTGCTTGCGGTAGTTGGCGCCGCTCTGCAGGATCTGCCCCGGCTCGACCGGGGCCAGGACGTGCAGCGCGGCCAGCTCGTGCCAGGTGCCGTCGGCCGAGGCCGCGAGGCCGTGCAGACGGGGCAGCCAGGTGTCCCAGTCGTCGACGAGGGCGCGGACGGACGGCACCTGGCCGGACAGGTCGCGCACACGGCTGCCGGCGACCAGGCCGGGGAAGACGCCCGCGCCGGTGCTGAAGGTGCCGAGGGCGAAGGGTCCGGCGTGGGTCGGTGGTGATGCGGGCACGGGCGGCTCTCCTCGTACGGATGGTGGGCTCACCGTCGACGCTAGGCAGCCGCGCGGGCCGGCGGAAATGGTCGTTGGCGATGCCTGCCATCGGCGGCCCGTCGCGGCGCTGACCTCGTCGAACGCGCGGCCCGGCCGGGTGGCGATGGCATCGCCGTACGGGATGGATGACGTCCCCCATGCCGATGCCTCGATCCGTTGACCGCGCACCGGCCGCCGATCAGGCTCGAAGGACCCCACCCCGAGGAGTACGACGTGGTAGTCGAGCACGCCCAGTTGACCGTGGCGGCCGGCCGGGAGGACGAGTTCCAGGAGGTCTTCGGCACGGCCCGCGAGGTGCTCGCCGAGGCCGACGGTTTCCGCTGGGCCGAGTTGCTGCGCTGCGAGGAGCGGCCGCGGGCCTTCCTGCTGCTGGTCGGCTGGGAGTCGGTCGAGGCGCACACGGCCCACTTCCGCGGGTCCGCGCGCTTCGGGCGCTGGCGGGAGCTGGTCGGGCCCTTCTTCGCCGAACCGCCGGCCGTGGAGCACTACCGCGAGCTCGGACCGCGCTTCCCCGGCTGACCTCCGGCCGCTGTCCGTCTCCTTCTCCCACGTTCTCCCACGTTCTTTCACGTTCTTCTACGTTCGCAAGGATCGCCCATGCCCGTACACAAGGTGCTCGTCGTCGGCGGCGGCATCACCGGAAGCGTGCTGTCCCTCGCGCTCGCCCAGCGCGGCGCCGAGGTCGACCTCGTCGAGATCTCCCCCCAGTGGTTCGGGGTGGGACATGGCATCACCCTCCAGGGAAACGCGCTGAAGGCGCTGCGCTCGGTGGGCGTGCTGGACCGGGTGCTGCACCGTGCCGTGCCGTTCGACCACATGCGGCTGCGCCACGCGGACGGCGGCCTGATCACGGACCTGCCCACTCCGCGCACCGGCGGCGCGGACCTGCCCGCCACGGCGGGGGCGCTCCGCTCGGACCTGCAGGACGCGCTCTGCGACGCGGTGCACGCGCACGGCGTCCGGGTCCGGCTCGGGCTGACCGTCGCCGGCCTCGACCAGTGGCCCGGGCACGTGGACGTGACCTTCACCGACGGAACCTCGGGACGCTACGACCTGGTGGCCGGCGCCGACGGCATCAACTCCGCGATGCGGGAGCTGATCGGCATCACCGCCCGGCCGAGCCCGGTCGGCATGTCGATCTTCCGGGTGGTGGGCGAGCGGCCGGCCGAGATGGACTGCGCCGAGGTCTACTACGGCGGCCCCCGCTACAAGGCCGGCTACAGCCCGATCTCCGCCGACCGGTGCTACGCCTATCTGCTCGACGAGAACCTCGACACCTCGCTGATCGGGCCGCGTGCCCCGCTGGAGCTGCTGCGCGAGCGGGGCGCCGGCTACCGGGGCAGCTGGGGCAAGATCATCGCCTCGCTGCCCGAGGACACCGCCGTCGACCACCGCTGGATCGAGACCGTGCTGATCGACGGACCCTGGCACCGCGGCCGCACGGTGGTCGTCGGCGACGCCGCCCACGCCTGCCCGCCGCTGATCGCGCAGGGCGCGGCGATGTGCCTGGAGGACGCGGTGCTGCTGGCCGAACTGGCCACCGGGAGCGATCCGTTGGAGCGGGCCCTGGAGCACTTCATGTCCCGGCGGCTGCCGCGGGTGCGCATGGTCCTGCGCAACTCCCTCCAGCTGGCCGAGTGGGAGATCCACCCGGGCACGCCCGGCGCGGACCCGGCCCGCATCATGTCGGAGACGCTCCAGTCGCTGACGGCGGCCGCATGAGCGCGCCCGTCGTCGACTTCCACGGCCACCTGGCCGTCCCGGCGGCCGACGCCCTGGTGGCCGGCACGCCGGGGTTCGCCGCGGAGCTGGCCGCCGAGCAGCGCGCCCACTCCCCCGCCTCGCTGGCCGCCAACCGGCTACAACTCCAGCGCCTCGCCGGGAAGTTGACGGACGTCGGCGAACGCCTGGCCGACCTCGACGCGATGGGCGTGGGTATCCAGGTGGTCGGCCCGATGCCGATGCACCACTACTGGGCGGAGCCGGACCTCGCCGTCCGCCTCGCCCGGACCGTCAACCAGGCGGTGGCCGCACACTGCGCCGAGGCGCCCGAGCGGCTGTACGGCCTGGGCACGGTGCCGCTGCAGCACCCCGACCTCGCGGTGGCCCTGCTGGAGCAGGCGGTCACCGAGCACGGGCTGTCCGGGATCAGCGTCTCGACGACCGTCGCCGGGCGGGAACTGGCCGATCCCCGCCACGACGAACTCTGGCTGAAGGCAGCGGAGTTGGGTGCGGTCGTCTTCGTCCACCCGTGGGGCTGCTCGCTCGGCGAGCGGCTGGCCGAGCACTACCTCGGCAACACCGTCGGCCAGCCGGTCGAGACGACCGTCGCGCTGTCCCGTCTCATCTTCGGCGGGGTCCTGGACCGCTGCCCGGACCTCAAGCTCGTGGCCGCGCACGGCGGCGGCTGCCTGCCCACCTGCATCGGCCGCTTGGACCACGCCTGGCGGATGCGCGAGGACGCGCGCGGCTGCGCACACCCGCCGAGCAGCTATCTGCGCCGGATGTGGTTCGACGCCCTCGTCTACACCCCGCGCGCCCTGCGCCACCTGGTCGAGGAGGTGGGCTCCGACCGGGTCGTGCTCGGCACCGACCACCCCTTCGACATGGGCGTCGACGACCCGGTGGCCCGGCTGGACGCCGCCGGGCTCGCCCCGGCCGACCGCGCCGCGATCGCCGGCGGCAACGCCCTCGACCTGCTCCGGAAAGGACGTGTCCGATGACCCTGGGTCCCATCGAGGAAGAGCTCGCCAAGGCCCGCGCCGCCTACCGCAACTGGGGCCGCTGGGGCGAGGACGACGTGCTCGGCACGCTCAACTTCATCGACGACGCGATACGGGCGCACGCGGCCGGGCTGGTCCGGCGGGGCCGGTCCTTCTCCCTGTCGCTGGAGTTCAACGAGTCGGGGCCGCAGCGCGGATTCCGCGGCCGCATCAACCCGGTGCACTACATGAAGGACACCGGCTCCGACGCGGCGGCCGGCACCCAGGGCTTCCCGCACGGCTTCGGCGGGGCGGACGACCACATCGTGATGCCGCTGCAGGCCTCCACCCAGTGGGACGGCCTGGGCCACATCTACGACAACAAGCAGGCGTGGAACGGCCGCCCGTGCACCATCGTGAACGGTGACGGCGACTCGGTCACCGGCATCGAGCACATGCGGGACGCCTTCACCGGCCGCGGCGTGCTGCTCGACGTGGGCCGCGCGGTCGGCGACGAGCACGGTGAACTCCCCGACGGATTCCCCGTCCTGGAGGAGCACCTGCGCGCCACGATCGAGGCGCAGGGCGCCACCTCCGGCGTCCGGCGCGGCGATCTCGTCCTGATCCGGACCGGCCAGATCGGCCGGGTACGGCGGTCGGGCGGGTGGGGCACGTACGCCGCCGGCGACGCGCCCGGGCTCTCCTTCACCACCCTGGACTGGCTGCACCGCACCGAGATCGCCGCGATTGCCTCCGACACCTGGGGGCTGGAGGTGCGGCCGTACGAGTTCGCCGAGCCCGCGATGTCCCCGCTCCACCAGATCGCGATCCCCAACATGGGCCTCCCGCTGGGCGAGATGTGGGACCTGGAGGCGCTGGCCGAGGACTGCGCGGCCGACGGCGTCCACGAGTTCCTGCTGGTCGCCGCCCCGCTCCCGGTCACCGGAGCGGTGGGCGCCCCCGTCAACCCCATCGCGATCAAGTGAGTACGGAACAGATGAACAGCAACCGCTTCCTCGGCACCCTCCATCTCCCCGGCGACGAGGACTTCGCGCAGGCGTGCTTCGGCCGGATCTTCAACGCCCGCCGCCCGTCGGACCGTTCACCGGCAGCCGTGCTGAAGGCACGCACGGAGCGGGACGTCGTCGAGGGCGTACGGCTGGCGCTGGAGCGGGGCTGGCAGGTCGCCGTCCGCTCCGGCGGGCACAGCTGGGCCGCCTGGTCGCTGCGGCGGGACGCGCTGCTGATCGACCTCGGCGACTTCCGCGAGATGGCCTACGACCCGCGGACCCGGATCGTCACGGCGACGCCGAGCATCAAGGGCGGGGACGAACTCAACCCGTATCTGGGCGAGTTCGGCCGGTTCTTCAACGGCGGGCACTGCCCCTCCGTGGGCATCGGCGGCTTCCTGCTCCAGGGCGGCCAGGGATGGAACGCGCGCGGCTGGGGCTGGGCGGCGGAGAACGTCGTGGCGATCGACGTCGTCACCGCCGAGGGCGAGCTGGTGCGCGCGGACGAGGGGCAGAACAGCGACCTGTTCTGGGCGGCGCGGGGCGCCGGGCCCGGCTTCTTCGGCGTGGTCACCCGCTTCCACCTGCGCACCCGCCCGCTGCCCGGGCATCTGGCGCACACGGTGCACGCGTATCCGCTCGGCCTCTTCGACGAGGTCATGACCTGGCTGCACGGTATGCACCACACGGTCTCGGACCTGGTGGAGATCGTCGCCCTCACCCAGACACCGCCCGGCCACGACGAGCCGGTCCTGCTGGTCACCGGAGTGTCGATGACGGACACGCCCGAACAGGCGGCCCGGGCGCTGGCACCGCTGCACGCCAACCCGTACGCGGACCGGGCCCTGTTCCGCATCGAGGCCGAACCCACCACGATCGCCGCCCAGTTGGCGGGCCAGCGCACCGCCAACCCGGAGGGTCACCGCTACCTGGTCGACAACGCCTGGCTGACCGGACCGGCCGAGCGGGTGGTACCGGCCATCCGCAAGGCGTTCACCGAGCACCCCACCCGGCAGACCTTCACCATCTGGTTCTCCATGGCCCCGCTGCGTGAACTGCCCGACATGGCCTTCTCGTTGCAGTCCGAGATCTACTGCGCCACCTACGTCGTGCACGACCGGCCCGGGCGCGACGCGGAACTGCGCGCCTGGCTGGACGAGGCGACGGCCGCGATGCAGCCGGTGACGGCCGGGCAGTACCTCGGGGACTCCGACTTCACCGTCCGGCAGCTGAGGTTCATGGGCGACGAGCAGTGGCGGCGGCTGGGGGAGATCCGCGCCGTCCGCGACCCCAAGGGCCTGTTCGCGGGCCATCTGAGCGCGGACACCGTCACCAACACCAACCACTGGGAGCAGTGAGCCATGCGTTTCGCGACATACGAGTTCGAGGGCGAGGAGCGCGCCGGGGCGGTGCGGGACGGCGTGATCCATCCGCTGCCCGAGGGGGTCACGCTGCTCGCGCTGGTCGAGCAGGAGGTGCTGTACGCGGCGGGGATCGACGCCCTCGACCGGTACAGCGACCTCACCGTGGACCGGGTTCGGCTGCTGCCGCCGCTCCGGCCGCCGTCCATCCGCGACTTCGTCGGCTTCGAGGCGCACATCGAGGGGGTGTCCAAGTCCCTCGACGGGCTGGAGCACGTGCCCGAGGAGTGGTACCGGGCACCCAACTTCTACTTCACCAACCCGCACGCGGCCTACGGCGCCCACGACGACGTGCCCGTCCCGGCGGGCTGCTCGGTGCTCGACTTCGAGCTGGAGGTGGGCGCCGTCGTCGGGCGGGCCGGGCGCGACCTCACGCCCGAGCAGGCCCGCGAGCACATCGCCGGCTACCTGGTCTTCAACGACTGGTCGGCCCGCGACCTGCAGAAGCCGGAGAAGACCCTCGGCCTCGGCTTCTCCAAGGGCAAGGACTTCGCCAACACGCTCGGCCCGTACCTGGTCACCGCGGACGAGGTGGAGGACCGGCGGGACGCCGACGGCTTCCTCGACCTGGAGATGACCGTCGCCCTCAACGGCGAGCCGATCGGCCGCGACACCCTCGCCAACATGTCCTGGACCTTCGAGGAGATGGTCGCCTACGCGGCGCGTGACGCCTGGGTGCGGCCCGGCGACATCCTCGGCTCGGGCACGTGCGGCTGGGGCGCCCTGGCGGAGTTCTGGGGCCGCCTCGGTGAGCGCACGCCGCCGCCGCTCACGCCGGGCGACGAGGTCACGCTGAGTGTGGAGCGCCTCGGCAGCCTCTGCAACCGGGTCGTGCCGGGCCGCTCGGACGTGTACCTGCCGCGGGCGCGCAAGCGCGGGCGGACACCGCGACCGTAGCCCCCTCACTCCTTCTGAAGTGCACACATCCAGCAGTCCGATGGTTGTCATCGGATCGCTGTGAGTTGCCACCGAGGCTCTTCCTCGGCGTGAAATCCGTCGTTACGCTCCGGTTTCACCGAGCTTCAACGACGCGGCCGGAAGGAAACACCCATGGGCCTCGGAGCCATCGACCTGAATCTTCTGGTGGCGCTGGAAGCTCTCCTGGAGGAGAAGAACGTCACGCACGCGGGCGTACGGCTGTCCACCAGCCAGTCCGCGATGAGCGGATCGCTGGCCCGGCTGCGCCGCCACTTCAACGACGAGCTGCTGGTGCGGGTCGGCCGGGAGTACGAGCTGACGCCGCTGGCGGAGCGGCTGCTGCCGGTCGTGCAGGCCTCGCTGCACAAGGCGGAGGAGGCGCTGTCGCTGACCCGGCACTTCGATCCGCGCCGCAGCCGGCAGCGATTCTCGGTGGTGATGTCCGACTACGTGATGACGGTCTTCGTGGAGCCGCTGCTGCGGATCATCGCCGAGGAGGCGCCCGGGGTCCGCATCGACTTCCACCCCATCGTGGAGGGCCAGCTGGAGAACGAGACGCATCTGCGCTGCCACGACCTGATGATCGTGCCCCTCGGCTACCAGCTGCCGGGCGTCAGCGAGGCCGTGATGCACGACCGGTTCGTATGTCTCGTCGACCCCGGCAACCCGCGCCTGGCCGACGGGCGGCTGGAACTGCGGGACCTCGCCGAGATGCCGCACGTCGCCTGCGCCATCGGCAAGCTCACGCCCGCCGACCGCCAGCTGGAGACCCTGGGCATCACGCCGCGGGTGCAGGTCAGCACCCCCGGCTTCAGCGTGATGCCGTTCCTGCTCAGCGGCACCGACATGGTCGCCCTGGTGCCCGAACGGCTCGCGCGGCGCTACGAGACGTTCGCGCGCTGCGCCGTGGTCCCGACACCGTTCCCCGACGTGCCGCTGGTCGAGGCCATGTACTGGCACCACAACCGGCACGCCGACCCCGCGCACCGCTGGCTGCGCGAGACCGTGCGCCGGGTGGGCGCGTCCCTGGGGGAACCCGCTCCCGCGGAGATCGCATCCGCGGATGCCTGCCATGAGGAACACGCGTTTCCGGAGCTGACCGCGGCTTCCTAGCGTGGAGGGGAGTCGTCCCCGCACCCCATGGAGGAACCGTGAGCCGTACGCGTCTGGCGGGCCGCACCGTCGTCGTCACCGGGGCCGCGCAGGGCCAGGGAGCCGCGGAGGTGACGGCGGCGGCGCGCGAGGGCGCGGCGGTCCTGGCGACCGACGTCCTGGACGAGGCGGGCGAGAAGCTCGCCGCCTCGCTGCGCGCCGACGGCCTCGACGTCACCTACCGGCACCTGGACGTGTCCTCGCCGGCCGACTGGGCGGGACTGGCGGCATCGCTGGAGGTCGTGCACGGGCTCGTCAACAACGCGGGCATCCCGATGCGGGCCCGCCTCGACGACGTCGAACTCGCCGACTGGAACCGGGCGTTCGCGGTGAACACCACCGGCGCCCTGCTCGGCGTCCAGGCCCTGACGCCGCTGATGCCGGCCGGTTCCTCGATCGTCAACGTCGGCTCCGTCGCGGGGCTGACCGCCCACCACGCCGTCGCGTACACGACGAGCAAATGGGCCCTGCGGGGTCTGTCGAAGGTGGCGGCGCTGGAGCTGGCGCCGCGCGGCATCCGTACGAACCTGATCCACCCCGGCTACATCGAGACGCCCCTGATGGCGGGCGCGAACCCGGTCTTCGTCGAGGCGCACGTGTCGATGACTCCCCAGGGCCGGGGCGGCACCGTCGACGAGGTGGCACCCCTGGTGGTCTACCTCCTGTCCGAGGAGGCGTCGTACGTCAACGGGGCGGAGATCACGGTCGACGGCGGGTACACCGCGCACGGCGGGGTGAAGGCGATCACCGACGCGCTCGACGCGGGTCGATAGACCTGTTCGGGGCGGCGCCGAATCGCCGGGGCAGACGGCCGCCGAGGTCGTGCCGGCCTTCTCCGGGTCCGTGTTTCCCGCCCGGGCGCAGCAGGAGCAGGGCGCAGGCCGGCCCCGTCGCGGCGAGGACGACGCACGCGCCGAAGCCCGCGCGGTAACCGGCCGTCAGCGCGGCCAGAGGGTCCGGGCCGCCCGTCCGGGAGAGCGCGACGGAGGTGACGACGGCGACCCCGAAGGCCCCGCCGATCTGGAAGGCCGCGGTGTTGATGCCGGAGGCCACGCCGGAGTCCTCCTCGCTCACCCCGGTCAGGGCGGCGACGGCACGGGCGACGGCGCAGGCGCCCAGTCCCGGGCCGAAGAGCAGCAGGCCGGGCAGCAGGTCCCGCAGGAATCCGCCGTCGGCCGGGACCCGGGCCAGCAGCGCGCTGCCCGCGCCGACCAGCACGAGACCGCCCGCGGCGACCGGGCGCGGGCCGAGCCGGGTCACCAGGGCCTGGCCGACCGAGGAGCCGACGACGGCGCCCACCGGCATCACGACGTTGCACAGGCCGAACCGCAGCGGTGAGTAGCCGAGGACGCCCTGGCCGTACCCGGACAGCGTGTACGACATCCCGAAGGCGCTCGCGCCGAGCAGGAACACGACGAGGTTGCCGCCGCTCACGGTCCGCGCGCGCAGCAGGCGCAGCGGAACGAGGGGGGCCGCGGCGCGGGCCTCGATGCGGACGAAGACCGCCGCGAGCAGCACGGAGGCCACCAGCAGGCCGGTCGTGCGCGCCGAGAGCCAGCCCGCGCGGGGTGCGTCCACGACGGCGTACACGCAGGCGACCAGCGCGGCGGTGACGGCGAGGGCGCCGGCCGGGTCGTAGGAGCGGGCCCGGCTCCGGGTGCGGCTCTCGCGCAGCAGGAGCGGGGTGAGCGCCAGCTGGGCCGCGGCGACGGGGACGTTGAGGAAGAAGACCCACTCCCAGCCGAACGCGTCGGTGAGGGGGCCGCCGATCAGGAGGGCGGCGGTGGCGCCGAAGCCGCCGCTGCCGGACCAGACGGCGAGGGCCTTGTTGCGTTCGCGGTCCTCCTCGAACGTGCTCACCAGCAGCGAGAGCGCGCTCGGGGCCATGAGCGCGGCCGACACGCCCTGCACGGCACGGGCCGCGACCAGCACGCCCGCCGTCCAGGCGAGTCCGCACAGCAGCGAGGACAGCCCGAACAGCAGCGTGCCGGCCATGAAGACACGGCGGCGGCCCAGCAGGTCGGCCGTCCGCCCGCCCAGGAGCAGCAGCCCGCCGAAGCTCAGCAGGTAGGCACTCATGACCCATGGGGCGCCGTCCGCGGACAGGCCGAGGCCGTCCGCGACGGAGGGCAGGGCGAGAAGGACGATCTGCGCGTCGAGGATCACCATGAACCCGGCGACGCAGAGCAGGGCGAGGGCGTACCAGCGGCGGGGGTCGGTGGCCGTCATCGTCAGCCTCCCAGCCGCAGGCCGGCCAGCCACACGTCCGGGCTCCCGGGGGCGCGGGGTTCACGCAGGAGCGCGACGAGGGCCCTGCGGAGCAGGGTGGCGGGGCGTGGGGGCTGGTGGGTGGTCATCGGGGCCTCCGGTGTCGTGCGGGGCGAAGTCACCCCACCGACGAACGGCCCCTACGCGGATCGACACTCCGCGAGCCGTTTCCGCAGGAACCCGCGTTCCGCGTCGTTCTCCACCAGTTCCAGCGCCCGTTCGTACGCCGCGGCCGCCTCGCTCGTGCGCCCGCTGCGGCGCAGCAGGTCGGCGCGGGTGGCGGGCAGCAGGTGGTAGCCGGTCAGATCCCCCTCCCGTTCCAGCTCCTCGACCAGGGCCAGCCCCGCTTCCGTGCCCTCGGACATGCCGACGGCCACCGCGCGGTTGAGGCGGACCACGGCCGAGGGCACGAAGCGGGTCAGCTCGCCGTAGAGGGCGGCGATGTCGGCCCAGTCGGTGTCCTCGGCGGTCGCCGCGGTGGTGTGGCAGGCGGCGATGGCGGCCTGGATCTGGTAGGCGCCGGGGCGGCCGCGCCGCAGTGCCCTCTCCAGCAGCGTCGCGCCCTCGTCGATCGCCGCGCGGTCCCACGCGCCGCGGTCCTGGTCCTCCAGGGTGATCAGTTCCCCGGCCGCGTCCACGCGCGTGTGCCGGCGCGCGTCGTGCAGGAGGAGCAGGGCGAGCAGGCCGAGCGTCTCGGGCTCGTCCGGCATCAGACGGGCCAGCAGCCGGGTGAGGCGGATGGCTTCCGCGCACAGGTCGGTGCGGACCAGATCGGCGCCGGACGTGGCGGCGTACCCCTCGTTGAAGAGCAGGTAGAGCACGCCGAGCACGCCCGTGGTGCGTTCGGGCAGGAGGTGCGCGGGCGGCACCCGGTAGGGGATGCCGGCGTTGCGGATCTTCTTCTTGGCGCGCACCAGGCGCTGCGCCATCGTCGCCTCGGGGACGAGGAAGGCGCGGGCGATCTCCGGCGTGGTCAGGCCCGCGAGGGTGCGCAGGGTGAGCGCGACCCGGGCCTCGATGGGCAGGGCGGGATGGCAGCAGGTGAAGATCAGCCGCAGCCGGTCGTCCTGGACGCCGCTGTCGTCGCCGTCGTACTCCGGGTCGCCGGGTCCCTCGTCGCGCGCCAGCACGGCCGCCTCCCGCAGTTTGGCCGCCCCGACCGCCTCCCGGCGCAGCACGTCGAGAGCGCGATGGCGGGCGGTCGTGGTCAGCCAGGCGCCGGGGCGGCGCGGGACGCCGTCGCGCCGCCACCGGTCCAGGGCCTGCGCGAAGGCGTCCTGCGCGCACTCCTCGGCCAGGTCCCAGTCGCCGGTCACCCGGATCAGGGTGGCGACAACCTGGCCCCACTCCTCCCGGAAGGCGGCGGCGACGGCGGCTTCGACGTCGTCGGCGCTCACTCCCAGACCGGCCGCACTTCGACCGAGCCGCCCTCGCGGGCGGCCGGATGCGTGGCGGCGAGGGCGATGGCCTCGTCGAGGTCGGCGACGTCGATGAAGGAGATGCCGGCCAGGTACTCCTTCGTGTCCGCGAACGGCCCGTCGCTGAGCAGGACTTCGTCGCCGCGCACCCGCACCGTGGTGGCGTCGCCGGGCGGCCGCAGCCGTGCCCCTCCGGTGACCCGGCCCTCCCGCGCCGCCGCGACGTACACGGCGAAGCGCGGGTCGTCGGCACGCTCCGCCGGGCTCTGCTCCTCGGCCCCGACCGGGGTGCAGAACAGCAGGGCGTACTTCATCACGCCTCCTTCAGGGACACGGCCTGCTCGTGGGTGATCACGCGGCGCAGGCCGATGTCGCGGTAGCCGGTGCTGACGCGCAGGGTGTCGTCGAGCCGGGTGCCGTCGGTGCGGGTGGCGGTCAGCCGGATCAGGGAGCGGGCGAAGCCGACGCCCTCGTCGACCTCGATCGTCAGCTCCCGCACCTCGCGTGTGACCGGGCCGCCGACCTGTGCGAACAGGTCCCGGACGGCCGTGCGGTGGGCGTCCAGGCCCTGCCGCTCGCGGCCGTCGGCGAAGTGGAAGATCTCCGCGTCGGGCGCGTAGCAGGCCAGCACGCGCCCGGCGTCGCGTTCCCGGTGGGCCTCGGTGAGTTCCGCGTCGACGGCCCGCAGGGCGGCCTCGGGGTCCTCTTCCTCCCCCATCGGCCAGAAGGGGCGGACCTCCATGGCGCCGATGGTGGCGACGGGGTGCCGGGCGGCGGCCTCGACGGCCTCCTGCAGGCTGTCGCACTCCAGGACGTCGAAGCCGGCGACGTACTCCTTGGTCTCGGCGAACGGCCCGTCGGTGCGCAGCACTTCACCGCCCCGCACGCGCACGGTGACCGCCTCGGAGGGCAGGGCCAGCCGGTGCCCGTGCAGCCGCACGCTCCGCTCGCCGAGGTCCTCCACCCAGGGTTCGACGGGCGCCATGCCCGAGGCGTCGTTGGTGTCGTCGCCGCAGACGAGCAGCATGTACTTCATGAGTCCTCCCGGTGGTGATGAGCTTCCTGCACCCCACCGACGAACGGGGGCCCGCCCGATCGACACTCTGCCGTACGAATCTCCGGTACGGGCCTACGACGCACTGCCGGCCTCCCGGACGAGTTCCACGGCCCGGCCGAGTGTGGCGAGCCGCTCGTCCAGGGTCCGCCCGGCCGGATACAGCCGTACGGTGTCCACGCCGGTGTCGCGCCACACCCGCAGCCGCTCCCGCACCATGGGCTCCGTGCCGATCAGCGTCGTCCCGAGCACCATCTCGTCGGTGACCAGTCCGGCCGCGCCGTCCCGGTCGCCCGCCTGCCAGCGCTCGCGGACCTCGGCGGCCACCTCGGCCCAGCCCTGGCGGCTGTAGGCGCTGTTGTAGAAGTTGGTCGAGGCGGAGCCCATGCCGCCGAGGCTGAAGGCCAGCTCCTTCCTGCGGCCCGCGACCATCGCGGCGAGCGCGTCCTCGTCGGCCGCGAAGGCGACTTCGGCACCCTGGCAGACGTCCAGTTCGCCGCGGCCGCGGCCGCCGCGGGCGAGTCCCTCGTCGAGGTGGGCGAAGTAGGCGCCGGCCGCCCCCTCGGGCACGAAGCTGGTGCCGAGCCAGCCGTCGGCGACCTCGCCGGTCAGCCGCAGCATGGCCGGCGACAGGGCGGCGAGGTAGAGGGGGATCGCGTGCTCCGCCTTGGCCGACAGCCGCATCGGGACGGCCTCGCCGCCGGGCAGCGGGATGGTGAACTCCTGTCCCGTGTAGGAGAGTTTGCCGCCGTCGAGCGCTCGGCGCACGATCTCCACGGTCTCCCTCACCCGGGCGAGCGGGCGGGCGAAGGGGACGCCGTGCAGGCCCTCCATCACCTGCGGGCCGGAGGCGCCGAGGCCCAGCAGGAACCGCCCGCCGGAGAGGTTGGACAGCGTGATCGCGGTCTGGGCGACGGCGACCGGGGTGCGGGTGCCGACCTGGATGATGCCTGATCCGAGCAGCATCCGGTCGGTGCGGGCCGCGTAGTAGCCGAGGGCGGAGGGCGCGTCGGAGCCCCAGGCCTCCGCGACCCAGCAGATGTCGAGGCCCAGTTTCTCGGCCTCCACGACGAAGTCGGCCGATTCCGGCCAGTGCTGGAGACCGGAGGCCTCGATCGTGGTCGCGGTGCGCATCACTCGGCCTCCGCCAGTCGCTTGATCCGCTCCAGGGTGGCCGTCATGTTCCGCTCGAACTCCCGCATCCGCACGAACACGATCTTCTGCTCCTTCTCCGGCATCCGGTCGATCGCCTGCGACAGCCCGGAGCGCCCGGGGCCCATCTGCATCCACTCCGACAGGTCGGTGCCGCCGTCACCCGCGTGGAGCCGGAAGCGCCAGACCGCCGACGGGTCGGCGGGGTCCGCCACCGCCCAGGCGAAGACACGGCCCGGTTCGCACTCGATGACGTACGAGGTGGTGGACCACTCGCCGAGCGCCTCGTGCCTGCTGCGGCCGACGAAGCGGGCGCCGACCGACGGCTCCGTGGCGCCGTCGAGCCATGCGGCCGACTGGAGCTCGTCGCTCAGGCTCGGCATCATCGCGACGTCCGAGACCAGCGCCCACACCCGTTCGGGCGGGGCGTCGATCCAGGTCCGCACCTCGACGGTGGGCTTGTCCGTGTAGCGTGCGCCGGTCCATCTCACCCTGGTCGGCCTCCTCGACGAAAAGGGGTCTGATCACCAGAGTTGCTTTATGAGACTCACCCTGTCAAGGGTTGCCGGCCCGCCACGGGGAGCCTCACGCCGCACCGAACCGGCGCCGCACGTCCGGCCGCAGCCTCAGCCGCTCCGGATAACCGGGACCCATCCGCATCGAGGTGTCCTCGGCCCGCAGCGGCTCCCGGCAGGCGACGCAGACCACCTCGGCCGCGGTGTCGTGTCCGCAGGGGCCGTGGTGGAAGACGACCGGGGCGCCCTCGTCCCCCGCCAGCCAGCGGTCACCCCACCGGGACACCGCGGCCAGCACGCCGAAGAAGTCGCGCCCCTTCTCGGTCAGCACGTAGTCGTAGCGCCGGGGTTCGTCCTGGTAGGGCTCCTTCTCCAGCAGTCCTTCGTCCACCAGGCGGCGCAGCCGGTCGGTGAGGGTGTTGCGGGCGATGCCCAGTTCCTGCTGGAACTCGTCGAAGCGGCGGATCCCGTAGAACGCCTCCCGCAGCACGAGCGGGGTCCAGGCGTCACCCAGAAGATCCATGGCCCTGGCGATGGAGCACGGCCAGTTCGAGAACGACGTCCGTTTCATGACGCCAGCCTAGTCAGTCTCGACATGAGACTGAGCGGGTGCGGCACCCTTCCGGGCGCGCGGTGCGGCCCTGTCACACGGCGTGCTCGACCGCGCCGCTCTCCCTGAGCCGGCTGGCCAGCCGGTGCAGTCCCCGGCGGGCATGGCTCTTGACGGTGCCCAGGGGCCAGCCGGTGAACTCGGCGATCTGGGTCTGGGTCAGGTCGTCGTAGAAGGCGAGGTTGAGCACGCGGCGCTGCGGCGCGGGGAGGCGGGACAGTTCGTCGGCGAGCAGGACGCGGTCGATGCTGGCGTCCGCCCCCGCGCCCCCGTCGGCGGGCTGCAGCAGCATCCTGGCGCCCGCGGCCGCGACGAGTTCGTTCCGCCGGGTGCGGGCGGACAGCGCGTCGGCGATCTTCCGGCGGGTGATGCCCACGAGCCAGCCCGACAGGGTCCCGCGCTCGGGCCTGAATCCGGCGCGCCCCCGCCACGCGGCGAGGAACACCAGCTGCGTGACGTCCTCCGCCTCCTTCGCATCCCCCAGCGAGCGCCACGCGAGCGCGTGGACGAGCGGTCGCCAGCGGCGGTGGGCGGCCTCCAGGCATGCCTCGTCACCGGCGAGGAAACCGGCGACGACCTCGGCCTCGTCGATGTCCGCCCCGGTGTGCTGTGCGGTGATCATCGCAACTCCTCAGCTGGGCCTGGTGGTCACACGGCGCGAACCGCAGTCCCACTGTGCAGATTCGATGCAACATGGACAACTCGCATCGACTGTGCATCGATAATCGGCATACGGGATCGACCCGCCGCGCAGGCCGCGGCGCGCTCGCGGGCGGGGCTTCCCCGAGGCGGCCGTCCGCCACGTGCATCCGTCTGCCGCGCGGCGCCGGAACAGAAGGTGCCGGGAGCTGTGGCAGACATCGCGAAAAAGGAGGCACCTGTGGTCGAGGTCGAACGCGTCATCACACTGGCCCACCCACTGCCCGACGTCGTGGGCTTTCTCGCGGACTTCTCGAACACGACGTTGTGGGATCCCGGAACCGTCTCCTGCGAGCGGATCGGCGGCGGAGCGCCGGCCGTCGGGTCGGAGTGGCACAACGTGTCGCAGTTCCGGGGGCGCCGTACCGAACTGCGCTACCGGCTGGTCCGCCTCGAGGCCGGCCACCTCACCTTCGAGGGACGCAACAAGACCGCCACCTCCACCGACGACATGCGCTTCGAGGAGGACGGCGGGCGGACGCGGCTGACCTACCGGGCGCGCATCGAGTTCCACGGCCTGGCCCGCCTGGCCGCTCCCCTGCTGAAGCGGGAGTTCGAGCGGCTCGGCGACGAGGTGTCCGAGCAGCTGCCCAAGGCCGTCGACCACGCCCTGGGCGTTCCGCCGACAGCGGGCGGGCGATCCCGGTGAGCGGGGGCACCCGCGCGGTCCATGCCCGGCCCGCCCCTGCCGTGGGGATTTCCCCGTGGACGTGAACGAACGGGACATGCGGCAACGGGACGCGACCGGGACGGACACGGACGACTCCCCCGAGGCCGGGGTGACCACCGGCTTCCTCGCCCGGCGCGTGGGCGTGTCGCCCACGACGCTGCGTTCCTGGGACCGCCGATACGGACTGGGCCCGGCGACCCGGCCGAAGGGGCACCACCGCAGGTGGACGCCGGACGATGTCGCCATGGTCGTCGAGATGTGCCGGCTGACGGCTGCGGGCATTCCCCCCGCGGAAGCGGCGAGAGCGGCGAAGGCGATCGCCCTGCAGGCGGCGAAGGAACGATCCGACGGGCGGACGGCGCCGGGTGCACAGGAGGAACGGCCGCGGCCGCCGGCCGGTGCCGCCCACGCCGCGGCCACCGCCCCGCCCCGCGCGACGGCTTCACGCTCGGGCAGCGGCCTGCCGTTGGGCAACGTCCGGCAGGAATGCAAGGGGCTCGCGCGCGCCGCCGTGCGGCTGGACTCCGTCGCCGTCCAGGAACAGCTCACCGAGTCCCTGCGCGTCCACGGGCTGGTCGTCACGTGGGAGGAGATCCTCGGCCCGGCCCTGCAGGCCGTAGGGCGCAAATGGCAGGCGGCCGGCGATCGCTACGTAGAGGTGGAGCACCTCCTGTCGTGGCACGTCTCGGCGACGATCCGGCACATCTACGTGTCGGCCGCGCTGACCCGGAAGGCGTCGGACTCCTCCCCCGTCATCCTTGCGTGCCTGCCGGAGGAGCAGCACACCCTCGCGCTCGAAGCGCTCAACGCCGCTCTGGCCGAGCGGGGCGTGCCCACGCTGATGCTGGGCAGCTCCGTCCCGGCGGAGGCCCTGCTGGCCGCGGTGCAGCGCGTCGGCCCGAGCGCCGTGGTCCTGTGGTCGCAGTCGCGCGCCACGGCGAGCACACCGCTGGCGCACCACGTCGCCGAGACCCGCTGGGGCATCCGGGGCGCGCGCACCCAGAGCCGCGTCCTGCTCGGCGGCCCCGGCTGGCGGCGGACGCAGCACCCTGGGCTGCTGCGTCCGCACGGTCTGCACGAGGCCCTGCTGATGCTGGACCCGCCCGAAACCACAGCACCTCTGACGGTGTGAAGGACTGAAAGGCTCAGGGGCTCAGGGGCTCAGCGGCGCAAGGCCGCTCACGAGCTCGCGACTTCACGAGTGCACGAACTGAGGCCGCCAGGGCCGAGGCCACGAGGGCTGGGCGGGTGTCACCCCTTGCGCTGCACGTCGGTCGCGGTGAGCGCTCGCGCCGGGGCGGAGCCACCAGCGGCCGGAAGCTCCCCGTGCCGCGCCCGGCGCCGGGCCGCGAGGGACTCGCGGGCCGCCTCGCGCGCGTGCCGGCGACGCCAGTACGGATTGTCGTGCGACAGCTTGCTGGAGACACGCCCGTACATCCCGAAGGTCAGAATGATCAGCCCCATGACGAAGCTGAACATCACGTTGGTCATGCCGAAATCGAGGACGTTCGCACCGCGGTCGAGGATGAAGATGTGCACGAAGCCGCTCAGCAGGAACAGCACGCCGACGACCATGTTGAGCGTCGACGCGACGTTCCCGCCGACCACGGCGCCGGCGATGAGGGCCAGGCCCACGAGGACCGAGACCAGGCTCAGCACACCGTTGGTGGACATGCCGGCGATGCGCTGCCCGTCGGTGCCGAACGGGCTCAGCTCGTCGGCGAACCCGAGGACGCCGAAGACGAGCAGGGTGAGCCCGCAGAAGGCGGCACCGTAGCGGTAGACCGTGGCCAGCTTGTGGTCGACGGGGAGTTCGTCGCTCAGTTTCATGGCGGTTCCTTTCCCGGTCCGTGAACGCGTGGCCGCGTCCCACGGAGCGGCACTGTGCGTCAGCCGCTTACGGCACCCTTCGGGACAAACGCCTCATACGGTTGCACTCGTCTCAGCTCCGTAGGAGGCTCACGGCACCCGTCGCCGCCACGCAGCCCTCCGTGGTGACGACGAAGCGCGCTCCCCTGTGGTCCGCCGCCACGTCGACGGCCGCCCCCTGGTCCGGCACGGGTGACCGGAGTGCCGTCTGCAGACCCACCACCGCGCCGGCGGTCATGCCGGAGGACAGCAGTACGGCCTGGCGGCCCGCTTCGAGTACGGCCACGGCGGGCAGCAGGCTCGGCCGGCCCGGCAGCAGAACGGGATGTGCCGGGTCACGCGGGACGATCACCAGCCGGCCCTGCGGGGCACGGGCGAGGAGCACGTCCGAGTCGGCGACCGCACCCACCGCCGCGGCGGCGGGGTGCAGCAGCCCGGCACCCGGCGCGGCGGCCGGGGCTCCCGCCGGGCGCCGCGCCGGGGCCGCGAACGTCATCGTGCAGGTCGCGAACTGCTGCCCCGCGTGCAGAAACTCGGCCGTGACGCGGAAGGCGTCGAGCCCGCCGGGCCCCGGCACGAGGTCGCTCAGCGTCACGCGCACCGGGACATGGGTGGCGCTTCCGCTCTCCGCCGGCTGCGCGCCGGGGCGCAGCCCGAGGCTCACCGACATCGCCTCGCATGCCGTCCCCCGTCGGGTGGCGGGAAGGTGGCGGTGCCGCACGGCCGCGGCGAGCTGGCGGGTGGACTCGACGATGATGAGCGGGTGGTGGGCCACGGTGGGAGTGCGTTCGTTGAGCGGGTGCATCCGCGGCCACTGGCACTGCGCCTCGAAGGAGCGGTTCCCCCTCCGTCGCAGCCACACCACCAGCATCGATGCCATCGCTTCGAGCCCCAGGCTGCGCCAGGACAGCGGGCCGTCGGCGGCGGCAGGCTCCTGGGCCGAGGTCGGCTCGTCCACTGCGCTGCCGAGCATGAAGCCTCCTCCGGGTCGCAGAGGCCGTCGTCGAGCGCCCCTGTACACGCCGTTCGCGTCGGACCCCGCCCTTGGATGCACCGCAAAGGGGCCGGGGCGGCAGGCACCCCGGCCCCTTCCGGTCCATGACCTAGGCCGACGCCGGCTGCACGCTCGCCTCGCCCGCCCCCATCTCGGAGCGCGCGGTGTTCCTGCGGACCAGCAGCAGGGTGACCAGGGCGCCGAGCAGCGAGGCGCAGCCGCAGATCACCACGCCGACGGCCATGCCGTGGCCGAGGGCGGTCCGGGCAGCGGCCCGGGCGCCGTCGCTGCCGGCGTTGACCACGGCGAGGGGGCCCGCCGCCGCCTCCATGCCGGCGTCCGCGCCGCTGAGCTTGCCGACCAGGACCGAGGAGGCGGCGCTCATCGCGACCGTGCTGATCACGGCGGGGCCGAGGGCCTGGCCGAACTCGCGGACCAGGCTGGTGGCGCCGCTGGCCATGCCGGTCATGTTGATCGGTACGGCGTTGACGGCGGCGGAGGTCAGCGAGGACACGACGCAGATGAAGCCGACACCGAGCAGCAGTACCGGGCCGATGAAGGCGGCGAGGGAGGTCGTGGTGACGGGGAGGGCCGCGATCCAGAACTGGCCCGCGGCCATGGGCAGCAGACCGCCCATCAGCAGCAGGCGCGGCTCGACCTTCGTCAGCATCCGGCTCAGGACGGGGGCGAGCAGCAGCGGGATGAGCTGGAGGATCACGAACGGCAGTCCCGCCCTGAGGGCGCTGAGGTGCATCACGGCGCCGAGCCGGATGGAGACGCAGTAGGCGGTGCCGATGAAGCCGAACATGCCGGCCAGGGCGACGACGGCCGCCGCCGAGAAGGACGGGATCCGCAGCAGGTCCAGGTTGAACATCGGGGCCGCGGACCGCTTCTCCGCGAGGATGAAGCCGACCAGGGCGACGGCGGCGAGCGTCAGGGAGCCGACGATCGCCGGGCTGCTCCAGCCCCGCTCGCCGCCCTCGATGATGCCCCACAGCAGGGCGGTCAGGCCGACGGCGATGGTGATCTGGCCCGGCCAGTCCAGCGAGCGGCCCTCGGGTGCCTTGGAGTCGGTGACCAGGACCCAGCAGGTGACGCCGACGGCCAGGCCGAGCACGACGGGCGGCACGAACGCCCAGCGGAAGTCGGCGACCGTGGCGAGGACGCCGGAGGACAGCGGGCCCACGGCCGAGGCCAGGGAGATGCTCAGCGCCCAGATCGAGACGGCCTTCGCCCGGGCCTTCGACTCGGGTGTGGCGGCCGCGATCACCGCGAGGGAGCTGGGGAAGAGGGCGGCGGCACCGACACCCGCCAGGGCCTGGCCGATCCAGAGCATGGTGATGTTCTGGGACGTGGCGTTGAGCAGCTCTCCGACGGCGAGGACGAATCCGCCGAGCACCAGGAGGCGCTTACGGCCGAACATGTCGCCCACCACGCCGAAATTCAGCTCGAGAATGGCCGTGGGAAGAATGAAGGCGGACGTCACCCAGGCGACCTGGGAGCCGGAGGCGCCGAATGCGGCCTGAATGTTGCCATTGATCGGAGAAGGCACCGTGATGCACAACTGTGCCGCCGCGACCGCGAGACAGCACGCTATGAGTGTCCCCATGTCGAGTTTCTTCAAGGAAATCGAATCCGTCATCGCGCGTGCCCTCACTCTGCGTTCTTCTCTATGAGTTCGATGAGATTTCCCTCGGGGTCGCTGACCCAGGCCATGCGTATTCCGGGCTCGGGAGAGGGCCCGGGGTCCATGACCTCGCCCGCTCCGTGCGCCACCAGGGCCGCGTAGACGGGGTCGAGCTCGGGGGTGGTGACCGCGAAGTGTCCGTATCCCTCGGTGAGGACGGCGGTCGTCGGGTCCGGCGCCCGGAGGCCGGGCGAGGATCCGGGGCGGGCCAGCAGCTCGATGCGCCAGCCGTGCGGGTGGGCCAGGACGACACCGGTGAGACCGGGGCCTTCGAGGTGGAAGTCGAAGACGGGCTTCAGGCCGAAGACGTCCCGGTACCAGGTGGTCTGTGCCGTGAGATCGCGGACGTTGAGGCCCACGTGGTCGAGTCGTGCCCGCACGCCGCTCAGCCCGCCATCGCGCTGTCGCCGCCGTCGACCATGAGGTTGGCGCCGTTGACGAAGGCGGCCTCGTCGGAGCAGAGGAAGGCCGCGGCACGCGCGATGTCCTCCGGCTCGCCGACCCGTCCGACCGGGATGCGTGCCTCGAGCTGGGCCCGCGGGCCGTCCGGATCGTCGAGGAAGGGGGCGGTGGCGGCGGTGCGGGTCATCCCCGGGGCGATGGTGTTGACGCGGATGCGGTGCAGGGCGCCGGCCGCGCACAGGTGCTTGCTCATCGCCAGCACCCCGCCCTTGGCCGCGCCGTGCGGGACCATCGGCATGAACGGCGCGCCGCGCACGGCGGCCACGGACGCGACGTTCAGCACGGCCCCGCCGCCGCGGGCGATCAGGTGGGGCCAGGCCGCCCGCGTGCAGAAGTAGGGGATGTCCAGCTCGTTCTTGATCGTGAAGTACCAGTCGTCGGCCGGCATCGTCTCGAAGGGCCCGTTCCGCAGTGCGGAGGCGTTGTTGTAGAGGACGTCGATGCCGCCGAAGGCCGTGATGCCCGCGTCGATCCACTCCCGGGCGCCCGCCTCGGTGGACAGGTCGACCGGGGCGAGGGACCGCATCACTCCGCCGGCCTTCCCGACCATTTCCACGGTTTCGGCAGCACTGTCCTCGTCGATGTCACAGCCGAATACGGTGGCGCCCTCCGCCGCGAATACCTGTGCCGCGGCCCGGCCTATTCCAGCCCCCGTTCCACTGATGAATGCGATTTTCCCGGCCAGTCGCCCCATGATTGCCCAAGTCCCTTGTCCCATGCCCGCCGGAGTGCGGTGGTGGCAGCGTAGGGAGGGGGTTGGGCCGGAACAAGAAATCGGTCAATCGGGCGTTCGTATGGCTGGTATGGGGGCGCCGGCCGGCATCGGTGATCACCTGATCTCCTTCCCGCGCAGGCTGCGCCCGCCGGGCCTCCACCGCGTCCGCGCTCCTCCCTCAGGGCCCGCACCGGCCGGTGCGGGTCCAGGGCCCCGCGCTCGGCGCCGGAGCCGCGCCACGCCGGACGTCCGGGTTCCGCCGCTCTTCCCTCCACCGGGAGCGCGTTCACGGTTGGATGGCGTCATGACCACCGACGAGCACGCGCGGCTCATGCGGGCCAACCAGGCGAACTGGGACGCCCGGACCCCCGTCCACCTCGCCAGCAGGTTCTACGGGCTCGACCAGGACCTCGATCCGGCCCGCTGGTTCGCGCCCTTCGAGTGGGAGGACCTCGGGGACCCGGCCGGGCGTGACGTGCTGCACCTGCAGTGCCACCTCGGGACCGAGACCCTCGCCTTCGCCCGGCGCGGGGCGCGTGCCACCGGGCTGGACTTCTCGGCGGCGTCGGTGGCCGCCGCGCGGGACATCGCGGCACGGGCGGGCCTGGACGTCGACTATGTGCAGGCCAATGTGTACGACGCCGAACAAGCCCTGGAAGGGCGGCAGTTCGACGTCGTCTACACCGGCAAGGGCGCGCTGTGCTACCTGCCGGACCTGAACCACTGGGCGGCCGTGGTCGCCCGACTGCTGCGGAACGGCGGGCAGTTGTACGTCGTCGAGTTCCACCCCCTGCTCAACTCGCTGGGCCCGAAGCCCGGCCCCGGCGAGGGACCCGAGCTGCTGCTGCGCCACGACTACCTGGCCGGCGACGGCGCCGTGCACCGGGACGCCACGCACACCTACACCGACGGCCCGGCCGTCGAGGGCGCCACGGACAGTTACGAGTGGATGCACGGAATAAGCGAGGTCGTCAACGCGTTGACCGGGGCAGGACTGACCATCAGGACCTTGCGGGAGAGCGACGAGCTGCCCTGGCGCCGCTGGCCGCAGATGGTCCCGGCACCGTCCGGCTGGTGGCGGTTGCCGCGGCCGCGGATCCCGCTCCTGTACGGCCTGCTCGCCACCCGCTGACCGGTTTGACACCGGGGTCGCTGTGGTAGCGTCCCCTTAGCACCTGTGTACGCCCCCCATTTCGAGGGCGCCGGTGCCAGTTCCTCATCAGCTCGCCGCGTCGCCACCGTGGTCCCGGTCGGCACACCGGCTTTCCAGCACCGCCTCGTGACCGGCGCGCTGCCGTACCCGAGGTGCTGTTCCTGCCGCCGAAGGCGTGTTCCGACCGCCTTCCGTCCGCGGCGTCCCCCTCCCCGCGCATGTCCCGTGCACACCGTCCGCGAAAGGACCGACCACCATGACCACCACACTCGAACACCCCCCGGTCAAGCAGCAACCCCAGACCCAGGCCGTCACCGGTGTCCTCGACATCGACACGAACGGGAAGGGGCACCTGCGCGCCGAGAGCCTGCTGCCCTCGTCCTCCGACCCCTCCGTCTCCCCCGCGCTCATCCGCCGTCACGGCCTGCGCAAGGGCGACCTCGTCGAGGGCGTACGGGACGGCCGGCGCGCCCTGACCGAGGTCGTACGGATCGACGGGCGCACGCCCCAGGAGCTGCGCGGCCGCCGCGACTTCCGTGATCTGACACCGCTGCACCCGCGCGACCGGCTCCGCGTCGAACACCCGGCGGCCGGCCTGACCGGACGCGTCGTCGACCTGATCGCCCCCGTCGGCAAGGGCCAGCGGGGTCTGCTCGTGGCCCCGCCCAAGACCGGCAAGACCGTGCTGCTGCAGCAGATCGCCGCCGCCGTGGCCGGCAACCACCCCGAGTGCCGCCTGATGGTGGTGCTGCTCGACGAGCGGCCCGAGGAGGTCACCGACATGCGGCGCTCCGTGCGCGGCGAGGTGTACGCCTCCACCTTCGACCGGCCCGCCAAGCAGCACATCGCGCTCGCCGAACTCGTCATCGAGCGGGCCAAGCGGCTCGTGGAGGCCGGCGAGGACGTCGTCATCCTGCTCGACTCGCTGACCCGGCTGTGCCGGGCCCACAACAACGCGGCCGCCGCCGGTGGCCGCACCCTGTCCGGCGGCGTCGACGCGACCGCGCTGCTCGGCCCCAAGCGCTTCTTCGGCGCGGCCCGTCTGGCCGAGGAGGGCGGCTCGCTCACGATCCTCGCGACCGCGCTGGTGGAGACCGGTTCCCGCGCCGACGACTACTTCTTCGAGGAGCTGAAGAGCACCGGCAACATGGAGCTGCGCCTCAACCGCGAGACCGCCGCCCGCCGTGTCTTCCCGGCCGTCGACATCAACCCCTCCGGCACCCGCCGCGAGGAACTCCTGCTCTCCCCGGCCGAGTTGACGGCCGTGCGCGGGCTGCGCCGGGCCCTGCAGAACCGGGACGGCCAGGCCGGCCTGGAGACCCTGCTGGAGCGGCTGCGGGCCACCCCCGACAACGCGGCGTTCGTCCGCCGCATCCAGCCGACGCTGCCCGCCGGATGACCGGCCGAGCCACGCGTTTCCCCTGTGCCGTCGCACCGGTGATGAGACCCTTCGGGCCAGCGGAACTCAACGGCCGCGCTCCCGCCCCCGAAAGGCAGCATCATGCCTCCTTCCGACACGACGTCCCCCGGCCCGGCCGCGCTCCTGGCGGCCATGCCCTTCGCGGCCGGTCTCGGCATCGAACTCCATGAGGCCGCGCCCGACCGGGTCGTGGGCAGCCTGGCCTGGTCCCCCGAGGCCTGCACGGCCGGTGGTGTGCTGCACGGCGGCGCGCTGATGACGCTGGCCGATTCCGTGGGCGCCGTCTGCGCCTATCTCAACATCCCGCCCGGCGCCGGGACTTCGACGGTCGAGTCCAAGACCAACTTCCTGCGCGGAGTGACCTCCGGCCGGGTCCACGCCACGGCCCGCACGCTGCACGTCGGCTTCACCCTCGTCGTCGTACAGACCGACCTGCGGGACGACGACGGCCGGCTCGTGGGACAGACCACCCAGACCCAGATCGTGCTCGGCGCGAACGGCCCCGGCGGGAGCTGACGGCGCCCGGCCCCGCCGCCCCCTGCGCCGTACGAGGCTGCCGAGAGCGTCGGGCGGCCAGGGGCGGGTTGACGCCCATGGAGAGCCCGAACGCCGGGGCGTTGCCCGGCGCAGCGTGACCAGGTCGGCGAGGTACGGGAGCGCCGAGGAGGAGAGCACACCGGCCGCACGCCCGGGACGCGGCGCCGGACGCCGAGGCCGAGCAGGCTGGACGGCGCCCGGTGGCAGGCGTCGGCGCCGACGGCCCCCGGAAGGCGGCGACCGGGGACGACCACCGCGCCACCGTCCGCGCCGGCGCGGCATCACTCCGCGGCGGCCTCGCGCGCCCGCTCGAGGTGGCGCCGCGCCTTCATGCGGTTGCCGCACACGGCCATGGAGCACCAGCGGGCCTTGTTGGCCTTGCTGCGGTCGAGGAGGAACAGGCCGCACTCCGGGTTGGCGCACGGCCGCAGCCGCCCGGGGAGCGCCTGCTGCACCGCGCTCCACGTCAGTACGGCCTCGACCGCCTCCCGGCGCCCCGCGGGCGCCTCCACCTGCCACGACACCCCCGTGGGCGAGACGTCGGGGTGCGAGGTCACGCCGTCGAGCAGCGGCGCCAGTGACGCGGCGGGCCGGTCGCCGCGCACCACGGCCCGGAGCGCGTCGCGCGCCTGCGTCAGGCTGCGTGGCTCGTCCGCGGCACCACCGACCCCGTCGACCGCCGGCGTGCTGTTCAGGAGTGCCAGCAGGGCGTCCTGCCGTTCACGGTCGGCCATCGCCACACCTTCTAACCTGATTGACTTACTTGACAGGTTACATCAAGGCCCTCCATTCTAACCATGCAAATCTCTTTCACTGGTTAGAGAGGATCGCGCCGTGATCGCGCACCACGACTCCGAAGCCCCGCGGCCACGGCATCGCGAAACGCGGTGGGCCGCAGAGACCGGCGGCGCCGTCGCGCTCGTGGGAGCTCTGCTGGCCGCATTGATCTGGTCCAACGCGTTCCCCGCCACGTACGAGGAGACCTGGCGGACCCAGCTGAGTCTCGGACTGGGGGACGGCCGGCTGGGACTGGACCTGCGCACCTGGATCGACAGCGGGCTGATGAGCTTCTTCTTCCTGCTGGTCGGCCTGGAGGCGCGCAGGGAGCTCGACCTGGGTGAGCTGCGCGAGCGGCGCCGCCTCCTGCTGCCCGTGGGAGCCGGGGTGGTGGCCATGGCCGTACCGGTCGGGATCTACCTCACGGTCAACCACGCGGGTCCCGCGGCTCACGGCTGGGGCGTGGCCATGTCCACCGACAGCGCCCTCGCGCTGGGCGTGTTCAGCGTCATGGGCAGGTCGCTTCCGGCGCGCATCCGCGCCTTCCTGCTCACGCTGTTCGTCGTCGACGACCTGGTCGCCCTGCTGGTGATCGCCACGTTCTACAGCCGCCACGTCCGGCCCGTCCCGCTGGCCGTCGCCGCGGCGTCGTTCGCGGCCCTCGTCGCGCTCGGGAGGGCACGGATGCACCGGCGCGGCGCCCCGGCCGCCGTGCTGGGGGTCGTGATGTGGGCGGGCCTGATGGCCGGCGGCGTGGATCCGGTCGTCGCGGGGCTCGCGATCGGCCTGGTCACCTCCGCCTACCGGCCCGTGCGCGGCGACCTGGAGCGGGCCACCGGTCTGGTGCGGCTCTTCCGTGAGCAGCCGAGCGCGCGCCGCGCCCGCTCCGCCGTGGCGGGACTGGCGTCCACCCTGTCGGAGAACGCCCGGCTGCAGCACCGCTTCCGCCCCTGGACGACGTACGCGATCATCCCGTTGTTCGCCCTGGCCAACGCGGGCATCACGCTCGACTCCGGTCTGCTGCCGCGCGCCGTGACCGCCCCGGTGACCGTCGGCGTCTTCCTCGCCTACGTGATCGGCAAGCCCGTCGCGGTCATCGCCACCTCGTGGGCCGTCGGGCGCCTCAGCGGCGGCCGGCTGCGGCCACCCGTCGGCTGGGCCGCCATCGCGGGCAGCGGCGCCCTGGCCGGCATCGGCTTCACCGTGTCCCTGCTGATCGCGAACCTCGCCTTCACCGGACGCCCGCTGCAGGAGGCGAAGGTCGGCATCCTGGCGGCGGTCGTGGCGTCCAGCGCGCTCGGCTGGGCGGTGTACCGCCTCGCCGCGCTCCTGCCCCGCGCGGCCCGCCACCACGCCCTGCTCGGGGCGGCACCGCCCCTCATCGACCTGACCGGCCGCGTCGATCCGGAGCTCGACCATGTCCGCGGACCGCGGGACGCGCCGGTCACCGTCGTCGAGTACGGCGACTACGAGTGCCCGTACTGCCGCGAGGCCGACCCCGTCACCCGCGACCTGCTCCTTTCCCGACCCGACGTGCGCTACGTCTGGCGGCACCTGCCCCTGAGCGACATCCATCCGCACGCCCGCCTGGCCGCGGAGGCGGCGGAGGCGGCAGCGGCGCAGGGCGCCTTCTGGCCCATGCACTCCCTGCTCCTCGCACACCAGGACCGGCTGGAGATGAGCGACCTGCTCGCCTACGCCGCCGAACTCGGCCTGGACGTCGGCACGTTCCGCCGGGATCTGGACCGCCGGGCGCACACCGGCCGCGTCGAGCGCGACATCGCCTCGGCCGACCGCAGCGGCGCCTCCGGGACACCCACCTTCTTCCTCAACGGCCGGCGCCACCAGGGCGCTCACGACCTCGCCGCGCTCACGCGGGCCATCGACGCGACGCGCGAGGTGACCGAGCACGCCGGCGCCTCGCTGTCGCCCACACATCGCCATCTAACCGTTGAGCACGTATTGACAGGTTAGCCAGACCCTGCTCGACTGAACCTGTAACCATCCACAACACATTGAAGGGTTAGATGAGATGAACCTCCCCGCCGTCCACCACCGCACGGCCACCGTCAACGGTCCCGAGGTCTTCTACCGGGAGGCCGGCGACCCCACGGCACCTGCCCTCGTCCTCCTCCACGGCTTCCCGACCAGCTCGCACATGTTCCGCCACCTGATCCCGGCGCTGGCCGACCGCTACCACGTGATCGCCCCCGACCACATCGGCTTCGGCCAGTCCGCGATGCCCGCCCTGCAGGACTTCCCGTACACCTTCGACGCCCTCACCGAGGTCACCTCCGCTCTGCTCCAGCAGCTGGGCGTCGAGCGGTTCGCGATGTACGTGCAGGACTACGGCGCCCCCATCGGCTGGCGTCTGGCCCTCCAGGACCCGGAGAGCGTCACCGCGATCATCACCCAGAACGGCAACGCCTACGAGGAGGGCTTCGTCAAGCCCTTCTGGGACGCCGTCTTCGCCTACACCGGCAACCCGGGTCCGGAGACCGAGGCACCCATGCGCGGCGCCCTGACCCTGGAGAGCACCCGCTGGCAGTACCTGAACGGCGTGGCGGACCCCAGCCTGGTCAGCCCCGACAACTGGATCCACGACCAGGCGCTGCTGGACCGCCCTGGCAACGCCGAGATCCAGCTCAAGCTCTTCCGGGACTACCCCACCAACGTGGACCTCTACCCGCAGGTCCACCAGTACTTCCGCGACTCCCGGGTCCCGCTGCTCGCGGTCTGGGGAGCCGGCGACGAGATCTTCGGCCCCGACGGCGCCGAGGCATTCCGCCAGGACCTCCCCGACGCCGAGATCCACCTGCTCGAGTCCGGCCACTTCGCCCTGGAGAGCCACCTCCAGACCATCACCGGTCACATCCGCGACTTCCTCGCCCGCGTCCTCGCCTGAGGCGCGAGCTCTTACGAAAGGAACCCGTCATGGGTCTGTCCTGGCAGCAAGGACCGCTCGCCGCAGGCGCGATCGGCCACTTCCTCACCCCGGAGCCCCTTCCCGAGCGCCTCCTGTTCGCCGAGCCCCTGCGCCGCCGTATGCGGGTGAGGTTCGGCGGCGAATGGATCGCCGACAGCGAGGACGTCGTCCTGCTGCACGAACCGGGCCGCTATCCCGTCGCCTACTTCCCCCGCGCCGACGTCGACGCGCGGGCCCTCGTCCCGAGCGGCAAGGTCACCCGGCACAAGGACCTCGGCGACACCAGCTGGTTCGCGGTGAGCGCCGGCGGGCGCACCACCGAACGCGCCGCCTGGGAGTTCACCGCCCTGCCCGGCCACGCCACCGAACTCCAGGGGCGCATCGCGTTCGCCTGGCGCGCGATGGACGCCTTCTACGAGGAGGACGAGCGGCTCCTCGGGCACGCCGCCGACAACTACCACCGCATCGACATCCGCGGCGCCTCCCGCACCCTCGAGGTCCGCCGCGGCGACACCGTGATCGCCCGGTCCGAACACCCCGTCGTGCTCTACGAGTCCGGGTTCGCGCCCCGCTGGTACGTGCCGCGCGCCGACATCGACGCGAGCGCGCTGACCCCCGTCGAGGGGCAGACCTTCTGCCCGTACAAGGGCCTGTGCGACTACTACGACGTCGGGGAGGCGCGGCGCGCCGCGTGGTCGTACCGCGACGCCTACCGGGAGGTCGACCGGATCGGCGACCTGGTGTCCTTCGAACCGGACCAGGTCGAGGTCTTCCTCGACGGCAGGCGTCTTTACCTGGAGCCGGGCCAGAAGGTCGTCCCGCACGGCGTCGACCGCGGCCTGGACGCCGCCGAGGTCCACGCCCGCTGACGTGGGCCCCCGCACACGTCACGCCGGGGGGCCGCATCCGGCACGGGCCGCCGGCGGACGACCTCCAGCCCGCGGTCCATCGGGCCCACCTCACATGTCGAGAACGATGTCGCCGCCGGGCCGGGCGCAGCAGATGAGGACCTCGCCGTCGGGCGGCGGTTCCAGCGGGGCCGGCCGGTAGGCGACGGTCCCCGTCAGCAGCGGCGTGACGCAGGTGTGGCAGACGCCGGTACGGCAGCTCCAGCGGGCGGGCACGTCGCAGGCGTCGGCGAGTTCGAGCAGGCTGCCGCCGCCGTCGGGGTAGCGCGTGGAAACGCCGCTGCGGGCGAACGTCACCATGGGGCCGGTTCCGGGCGGTCCGGGCGGCTGGTGCGGCGGCACGGCGGCTCGCTCGGTGAGGCCGGGGTTGACGGCGGGCAGGGCTCCGAAGAGTTCGGTGTGGATGCGGCCGGCGTCGACACCGGCCGCGGAGAGGGCCGCCGTCATGTCCGCCATGAACGACTCCGGGCCGCAGACGTAGGCGGTCGCGTCGGCCGGCACGTCCAGCGCGATCAGCTCGTCCCTGGTCAGGCGCCCGGCGCCGGCGTGGGCGAGGCGGAGCTCCTGCGGGGTGGCCGCGCTGTAGAAGACGTGCTCGCGGGCGTGCGGCAGTGCGTCGAGGAGGGCGTGTGCCTCGGCGACCAGGGGGTGCTCCCGTGGGCTGCGCGCCCCGTGGACCCACCACACCTCGCGCTCGCTCCGGGCGGCGGCGAGCTCGTGCAGCATCGACAGCACAGGGGTGAGCCCGATGCCGGCCGAGACGAGGAGGACGGGCCCCGCCCCCTCGGTGAGGACGAAATCACCACGGGGCGCGGCGACTTCGAGCACCGCCCCCGCTCGCAGCTCGGTGCTGATGTAGCCGCTCGCGACACCGTGCGGCTCGCGCTTGACGCTGATGCGGTAGCTGCCGCCGTCGGGCGCGGCGGACAGCGAGTAGCTGCGCACCGGGGCGGATCCGTCGGTCACGGGAAGCCGTAGCGTCAGGTACTGGCCCGCGCGGGCGGGCGGGAGCCGGCTTCCGTCGGGCGCGGCCAGGCGGATCGAGGTGACCGACGCGTTCTCGGGGATCACGTCGGCCACGCGCAGCGCCCGGAATCCGTCCCAGGCGGGGCGGTCGGCGCGGACCGGGCCGGCGTCGCCGGTCCCCGCCTCTGCCTCCGCCTCGGCCTCGGCGAGCAGGTCGCGGAACGAGCCCTGCCAACCGGGGCTCAGTGCGGGGATGTTCAGGGCGAGGCGCAGCGTGGCCGGGTCGCGGCCGGGGAGGTAGAGCAGCGCGTCGGTGTCGGCCACGGTGAGCGCGCCGGGGCCGGTGGCGGTCTTGACGATCTCGTCGCCCGCCTCGATGTGCCCCTCGCGCAGGACCCGCAGGTAGAAACCGGGCCGGTGGTGGCCGACCAGGAGGGCGGGCAGCTCCGGTTCGCCGAGACGCAGGCCCACGCGGTAGCAGGTCACCCGGGGCTGGGTGACCTCGAACTCGGCCTCGCCGATGCGGTAGCGGTCGCCGATGCAGACCTCGTCGTCGGGCAGTCCGTCGACGGTGAGATTCTCCCCGAACTGGCCGAACTCGAAGTCGTCCCGGCCGAAGTGCCGCTCCCAGTGGCGGTAGGAGCCGATCTGGTAGACGAGCACCGCCCGCTGCTCGCCGCCGTGGCCCTGGGTGTCGCCCTGCCCGTCGCCGTCGATGTTGAGCCGCCGTACCATCGCGGGCCCGGACACGGGGTACTTCCACACGCCGGTGTGGACGGTCCGGCCCTGCCACGGCACATCCTTGGGCATCCCGACGTTCACCGACAGCAGGGACGGCATGGCTCGCTCCTTCCTCACGGTCCCGCGACGCCGCTCCTGATGGTGACGGACAGACGCGGGCACGGGTCATGGCTGCCTGCGGGGTGCGTCCGGTCGAGGCGTTCGAAGGCCACCAGGCCGCCGATCCCCTCGACCTCCCGGTAGGCGTTACGGTACGGCCACGCGGCACCCCGCGCCTCCCCGACGCCGTGGTCACCGCACAGGCCCTCGCGCGGGCGCCCGCGCGTCAGGCGAGGACGCGGCCGAGGAAGCCGCGGACGCAGTCGGCCGCGGCGTCGAGGTGGCTTTCGAGCAGGAAGTGGCCGCCGTCGAGCAGATAGATCTCCGCGCCGGGCGCGTCGTCGGCGAAGGCGAGCGCGCCGGCGGGGACGAAGATCTCGTCGTTGCGCCCCCACACGGCCAGCAGCGGCACCCGGCTGTCGCGGAGATAGGCGTGCAGTTTCGGATAGAGGGGGAGGTTGCCGGCGTAGTCGGCGAACAGCCTGAGCTGTACCAGGTCGTTGCCGGGCCGGGACAGCAGGGCGAAGTCGTGGTACCAGGTGTCGGGGCTGACCAGGCTCTGGTCCGCCACACCGTGCAGGTACTGCCAGCGGGTGACCTCCAGGGTCAGCGCCTGGCGCAGCGCGGCCTCGTTCCCGGGGCTGCGGTCCTGCCAGTAGGCGCGCACCGGCTTCCAGAACTCGCCGGCGAACCCCGCCTCGTACGCGTTGCCGTTCTGGCTGACGATCGCCGTGACCGAGGCCGGGTCCGCCAGGGCGAGACGCCAGCCGACGGGCGCTCCGTAGTCCTGGACGTACAGCGCGAACCGGGTGACCCCGAGCTGTTCCAGGAGCCGCGCGGTCAGGTCCGCCAGGGTGTCGAAGCCGTAGTCGAACTCGTCGGCGGGCGGGGCGTCGGACAGGCCGAAGCCCAGGTGGTCGGGGGCGATCACGTGGTAGCGGTCGGCCAGCAGCGGAATCAGGTTGCGGAACATGAACGAGCTCGTCGGGAAGCCGTGCAGCAGCACGACGTCCGGTGCGCCGGGCGGCCCCGCCTCCCGGTAGAACAGGCGTTGTCCGCGGACGGTGGCGTAGCGGTGATGGATTGTCGTCATGTCGACTCCGTTCACGGCCCGTTGGAGGGCCGTCGCTCGCGTTGCACCGGCCATGCTCCGGCCGCGCGGACGGCCCGCGCATCCGCCACCGGCCTGCCGTCGCAGCCGGTGTGCCGGACGGGTAGCGTGGAGCCGTGCATGTGCCCGGGGATCTTCCTGCGTGGAGGCGCGCGGCGGAGCTGACGGGACGCCGGGTCGAGTGCGGGACGCTGGACCGGCTGGTCGGGGCGGTTCGCGCCGGTGAGAGCCGGGCCCTGTCGCTGCGCGGCGAAGCGGGCGTGGGCAAGACGGCGCTGCTGGAGTACCTGGCCGTGCAGGCGCTGGGCTGCCGCGTCGCACGGGCGACGGGTGTGCAGTCGGAGATGGAGCTCGCGTACGCCGGACTGCACCAGCTCTGCACACCCCTGCCGGCTCCGCTCGACCGCCTCCCGGCGCCCCAGCGCGACGCGCTGCGGACCGCGTTCGGCCTGCGCGAGGGACCGGCGCCGGACCTGTTCCTGGTCGGTCTGGCCGTCCTCGGCCTGCTGTCCGAGGCCGCGGCGGAGCAGCCGCTCATCTGCCTGGTCGACGACCGGCAGTGGCTCGACCGCGCCTCGGCGCAGGTCCTCGCGTTCGTCGCCCGGCGGCTGGGCGCGGAGTCGATCGGCCTGGTCTTCGCGGCCCGTACCGCGCACGGAGACCTCGCGGGCGTGCCGCAGCTGGTGGTCGAAGGGCTGCGGGAGCCCGACGCGCGCGCACTGCTGGACGCCGTGCTCGGCGGGCCCATCGACGCTCGGGTGCGGGACCAGATCGTCCTGGAGGCGCGGGGCAATCCGCTGGCACTGCTGGAGCTCACGCGGGGCCGGGCACCCGCCGAGCTGGCCGGCGGGTTCGGCCTGCCGGGCGCCGCAGGGGTCTCGGGCGACATGGAGGAGAACTTCCGGCGCCGGGTCGACGCCCTCCCGCGGGAGTCGAGGAGGCTGCTGCTGGTCGCGGCGGCCGATCCGTCCGGTGACCCGTCGCTGGTGCGGCGGGCCGCCGGACGGCTCGGGGTCGGCGGCGAGGCCGCGCTCGCCGTGGCCGAGGCGGGGCTCGCCGAGTTCGGCGCCCGGGTGCGGTTCCGGCATCCGCTGGCCCGGTCGGCGGCCTACCGGTCGGCGGCCGCCCGGGACCGGCAGGAAGCGCACCGGGCCCTGGCCGAGGCCACCGACCCGGCGCTCGATCCGGACCGGCGGGCCTGGCATCGTGCCCGGGCCGCCGCCGGGCCGGACGAGGACGTCGCCGCCGAGCTGGAGCAGTCGGCGGGCCGGGCACGGGCCCGTGGCGGCATCGCCGCGTCGGCCGCCTTCCTCGAACAGGCGGCGCTGCTCACCGTCGACCCGGCGCGGCGGGCCGGGCGGGCGCTGGCGGCCGCGCAGGCCGCGCTCCACGCGGGTCACTTCGACGGGGCGCGGGACCTGCTGGGCATGGCGGAGTCCGGACCTCTGACCGATGTGCGACGGGCGGGCCTCGACACGCTGCGCGCCCAGCTCGCGTTCAGCACCGACCGCGGCGGTGAGGTACCGACGCTGCTGCTGAAGGCGGCCGCGCAGTACGAGCCCGTCGACGCCGGCCTGTCCCGCGCGGCCTACCTGGACGCGGTCTCCGCCGCGATCTTCGCCGGACGCCTGGCGGGCCCCGGGGGCCATGTGCGGGAGGTGGCCCGCGCGGCGGTCTCCGCGCCGCCGCCGGCGCACGCCCCACGCGCGCCCGATCTCCTGCTCGACGGCACGGCTGCCGGACTGCATCAGGGGTACGCGGCGGGAGTCCCGGTCCTGCGCCGGGCCCTGGCCGCCTTCGGGGACGGGATGTCCGTCGAGGAGGAACTGCGCTGGATGTGGCTGGCGAACACCACCGCCATCCGGATCTGGGACGGGGAGCAGTGGGAGACGCTCTCGGCCCGCTATCTGCGTCTCGCCCGGGACGCCGGCGTGCTGGACGTGCTCCCGCTGGCCCTGACCTCCCGCGCCCATGTCCTGCTGTTCGCCGGCGACCTGACCTCGGCCGCGTCGCTGATCGAGGAGGTGCAGGCGGTCAAGGAGGCCACCGGGATCGGACTCGCGTCCTACGGCGCCATGGCCCTGGCCGCGCTGCGCGGCGACGAGAGCGTGGCGTCCGCGGTGATCGGCGCGACCCTGGAGGACGCGGCCGCGCGCGGGGAGGGCATCGGGGTCGTCTTCGCCGAGGGCGCGAGCGCCGTCCTCGCCAACGGCCTCGGCCGCTACGACGAGGCCATGGCCGCGGGCGAGCGGGCGAACGCGTACGACGCCGATCCGGCCGCGTTGTGCTGGACCCTGGCCGAGCTGGCCGAGGCCGCCGTGCGCTGCGGTGCGGCCGGCACGGCCGCCGCGGCCTGCGGGCGCCTCACCGAGATGGCCGCGGCCGCGGGCACCGACTGGGTGCTCGGGGTCGAGGCACGCACGCGCGCGTTGCTGAGCGAGGGCGAGGCGGCCGAACGGCTGTACCGCGAGGCGATCGACCGCCTCGGCAGGACGCGGATGCGCGTCGAACTCGCCCGGGCCCACCTGCTGCACGGGGAGTGGCTGCGCCGGGACCGGCGCCCCGGCGCGGCGCGTGAGCAACTGCGTACGGCGCACGGCATGTTCGAGGAGATGGGCGCGGCGGCGTTCGCCGACCGTGCCGCCCGGGAACTGCGGGCGGCCGGCGGGACGGCCCGTCGGCGCACCGCCCCGGCCGGGGACGTGGAGCTCACCGCCCAGGAGGCGCAGATCGCCCGCCTCGCGCGTGACGGTCTGTCGAATCCCGAGATCGGCACCCGCCTGTTCATCAGCGCCCGCACGGTCCAATACCACCTGCGCAAGGTCTTCACCAAGCTCGGCATCACCTCGCGCGGCCAGCTGGACCGCGTGCTGCCCGGCGGCCCGGCCGCCTGACGCCCGTTCCGCCGCCTGACGCCCGTTCCGCCATCGGGCGCGCCGGCCCGCTGCGGACTGCGGCATCCGGGTGCTGGTGCCGCTCCCCCGGCCCGGTCATCGCCGCGGGACGACCAGGCAATTCCTACGTTGATCATATGATCACCGATTTCCCCTCCCGGGCGGCCGTCACCACCTGCGCGTTCTGCGCCGCGGCGGTCATGTCTCTCTCGCCCGCCGCGGTCGCGGCCGGGGCCGAGCCCACGCCGCCCGCGCCGCTGCGGGCGGCCGTGCCGCAGTCCTCGTACCTGTATCGCGAGGGCACCCAGGTCAGGCCGCATCGCGCGGCGCCGGGGCTGCCCGACGTCTCCGCGCTGTCCTGGCTGGTGGCCGACGCCCGCACCGGCGAGGTGCTGGCCGCCCACGACGCGCACCGCCGGCTGCCGCCCGCCAGCACCCTCAAGACCCTGTTCGCCCTGACCGTGCTGCCGACGCTGCCGGCAGACCTCCGGCACACCGTGAGCGAGCAGGAGATGTCGGACATCGGGCCGGGCAGCAGCAGGGTCGGGGTCGCCGAGGGGAACACCTACCGGGTCTCCGACCTGTGGCGCGGGGTCTTCCTCAACTCCGGCAACGACGCCGTGGACGTACTGGCCTCGATGAACGGCGGCTGGCACCGGACCGCCGAGCAGATGCAGGCCAAGGCCCGCACCCTGGGCGCCCTCGACACCCAGGTGCGCTCGCCCGACGGGTACGACATGCCGGGCCAGGTCTCGTCGGCGTACGACCTGGCGGTGTTCGGCCGGGAGGGGCTGCGCAACGCGGACTTCGCGCGGTACTGCGGCACGGCCGAGGCGATGTTCCCGGGCGGGGCCGGCTGGTCGTACGGCATCCAGAACACCAACCGGCTGCTGACGGGTGCGAACGGTGTGCGGCCCTACCCGGGGCTGATCGGCGTCAAGAACGGCTACACCAGCAACGCCGGCAACACGCTCGTCGCCGCCGCCCGACGGGACGGGCGCACCCTCGTGGTCACCGTCATGAACCCCCAGGAGGGCGGCGGGTTCGCCGTCTACGAGGAGGCCCGCCGGCTGCTCGACTGGGGGTTCGAGTCCGCCGGGCGGGTCGAACCGGTGGGCACGCTGGACGCGCTGCGGTCCAGGCCGCGGCCGGGGCCGCACGCCACGCCCGTGGCGGCGCCGGGCCCCACGCCCGTGGCCGTCGCCCCGGACGGCGGGCCGGGGTGGCCGGCCGTGGGCATCGTCTCGGGTGCCGCCCTGCTCGGCGCGGGGGCCGTGGCGCTGCTGCTGCGCCGCAAGAGCAGGCCGTCCGGGCGGGGTTGACCGGCCGGCAGCCACAGCAGCAGACCCAGGGTGATCCAGGTGTAGGTGTTGCTGCCGAGGAAGCCGTCGACGCCGGACGCGTCGCGGAACCACAGCCACACCACGCTGGTGCACAGCACGGCGTACAGGGCGCCCGCCACGCGCGGGTGCCCGGCACGCACCAGCACGGCGAACGCCGGCAGCAGCCACACCAGGTGGTGCACCCAGGTGATGGGGCTGACCAGACACGCCGTCACGCCGGTCAGGGCGAAGCCGGCCGCCCAGTCGTCCGCGGCGAGGGCGCGGCGGGTGCGCCACGCCCAGACGCCGAGGACCACCAGGACCGCGGCGGTCCAGGCCGTGCGGCCGGTGTCCCCGAGCCGGGCCAGGATGCCCTGGAGCGACTGGTTGGAGACGTAGTCGAGGCGGCCCACCCGGCTCGTGTCCCACAGGGCCCGGGTCCAGTAGAAACGGGAGGCGTCCGGGGCCACCAGGGCGGCGCAGCCGGTCGCCGCGGCGGCGACCGCGCCCGCGACGGCGGCGGCCCGCCGGCGCCGGGCGAGCAGCAGCAGTCCGATGAAGACCGCGGGCGTGAGCTTGATCGCCGCCGCCAGGCCGATCCCGACGCCCGCCCGGTGCTCCCGGCCGGAGGACAGCAGCCGCGCGTCGGCGAGGACCAGCGCCAGCAGCAGCAGGTTGACCTGCCCGAAGCTGAAGGTGTCGCGCAGCGGTTCGAACAGGGCGAGCAGACAGGCGCCCAGGGCGCAGCCGAACCAGCCGTGGCGGCGCCATGCCCCGTCGGTGAGGAGGTGCACGATCAGCGCCAGGGCCGCGAGGTTGAGCAGCACGGAGACCACGATCGCGGCGCGCAGGCCGACGAGGGTCATCGGCAGCATGCTGACGGCCGCGAACGGCGGATAGGTGAAGCCGTACGCCGTCCCCGGCACCCGGTAGTCGTAGAGCCGGCCGCCGTGGTGGATCCAGGTGTTGACCGCGCCGTAGTAGACGCGGAGGTCGAACCAGTCGCGCAGCAGCGGGACCGTCGCGGTGAAGGCGGTGACGGCCGCGGCGAGGGCGAGCACCAGGAGCAGCCGGCCGCGGTCGGTGCGGGGCGGGTTCATGCCGTCCTTTCCAGAGCGGGCACCTGCGCCGCCTGATGGGCCTGCCACAGGACGGCGACGGCGAGCGAGCCGCCGGAGACCGCCAGCATCAGCTGCCCGCCGTCGACCGGTCCGCCGCTGGGCAGGGTGGCAAGGGCGAGCACTCCCGTGACGGCCGCAACCCGCTGCCGTACCGGCGTGGTGGGTGCCGCGGCGGCGATGAGGAACAGGCCCCACAGGGCGTACCAGGGGCGGATCGCCGGGCCGAACGCGGCCACCGCGGCGAGGCTGAGCCCGAGCGCGTAGACCGGCCGGGGGCGCAGCCGCCACCATATGGCGGCCACGACGACGGCGGTGATCGCGAGGCCGAACAGGTGCCAGGCGGGAAGGGCCAGGGGCGCCAGGCCGCTGCCGAAGCGCGCCAGCACCGCGCCGGTGGCGCGGCCGAGAAGGCTGGAGAGCGCCCAGTTCTGCGGGGAGACGGGGGTGCCGAGGGCGCCGATCCAGCCGTATCCCGTGCCGGCCACGGCCGTCGCGGCGGCCGTGGTGGCCGCGGTCGCGAGCACGGTCGTGCACAGGGCCCTGACCGGGTGCCGCCCGGCCCGCGCCTGGAGGACGACGACGGCGGCGAGTCCGAGCGCGGCGGGCGCCTTCACCAGCGCGGCCAGCGTGACGAGGACGGCGCCCAGGACGGGCCACCGGCCGAGCGCCGCGACCAGCCCGACGCCGAGCAGGCCGAGCATGATGGCGTCGTTGTGGGCGCCCGCCACCAGGTGGAGCAGCACCAGCGGATGGAGGGCGCCGAGCCAGAGCGCGGCGGCCGGGTCGGCGCCGCTGTGCCGGGCCAGGCGCGGCAGCGCGGCGGCCATCAGCGCCACCCCGAGCAGGGCCACCACCCGCATCCCGAAGAGGCCGGCCGGGATCTCGCCGCGGGTCAGCCCGGACAGCCCGGAGGCGACCGCGAGGAAGACCGGGCCGTACGGGGCGCCGGTGTGCTGCCACAGCGGCGCCACCTCGTCGGCGAGCGGGCCGCCGAGCTGGGCGGGCCCGTGGGCGTAGACGTCCATGTGGGCGTCGACCATGGCGCCCTGGGCGAGGTAGCTGTAGACGTCGCGGCTGAACAGCGGCGGGGCGAGCAGCAGTGGGGCGGCCCAGACGGCGAGCACGAGCAGCAGGTCGCGCGGGGCGGGCGGCTCGGCACCGCGCACCAGGCGGCCGAGCAGCAGCCAGGCCGCTATCAGCAGCACCAGGCCGAAGTAGGCGCCGACCAGGCCCAGCGCGGCGTGGACGTCGGCCGGCGCCAGGAGATCCCGTACGGGCAGGGCGCCGGCCGTCTCACCGCCCAGGGCGAGGAAGACGCTGCCGGCCAGGCCCAGCACCTGGCAGCGGCGGAGATCGAGGGGAAAGGCCATGGCCGACACCCGGCAAGCGTGTCAACGCCTGGTGGCGGGAACCTGACGCGCCGCCTGCCGGGCGGGGGCCTGCGTGTGACCGGCGCGTGTTCCCGTCCGCGCGGCGATGACTTTCCCGGGACCGGCCGGTCTCCCCTGCGTACGGACCCTGTTTCCCGCCTCGCGGCCCCACCCCCACGGAACGGACGTGACGACCATGCCGAGCAGCTCCGCCTACGCCGAGGTCGACGGCCTGGAGATGTACTACGAGACCCATGGCACCGACGACACGGGGCAGCGCCCGCTCGTCCTGCTGCACGGAGGGGTGCACACCGTCGGCCTGTCCTTCGCGGCGGTGCTGCCCACGCTCGCCGACGGCCGTCGTGTCGTGGCGCCCGAACTGCAGGGACACGGGCACACGGCCGACACCGAGCGCGAGATGTCGGTGGCGAACCTCGCCTCCGACGTCGTCGGGCTGCTCGACAAACTCGGCATCCGGCAGGCCGACTTCGTCGGCTTCAGCCTCGGCGGGCTGACCGCGCTGGAGATCGCGGTACGGCATCCCGAACGGGTCGGCCGGCTGGTGCTCGCCGCCACGCAGTACCGGCAGGACGGCTACCACGACGAGGTCCGCACCCCGGGCTTCAGCTCCCCGCGGCTGCCCAGCCGGGCGGACTTCCAGGAGATGGCCGAGGCCTACGCGGCCGTCGCGCCGCATCCCGAGCACTTCCAGGACTTCCTCGGCAAGGTCACCGGCGCCGCCCATGCCCCGCTGCAGTGGACCGACGACGACCTGCGCGGGCTGACCGCGCCCACGCTCCTGGTCGTCGGCGACACCGACTTCGTCCGGGTCGAGCACGCGGCGCGGATGCGGGAGCTGATCCCCGACGCGCGGCTGGCGGTCGTCCCGGCCACCACGCATGTGGCGCTGATGCGGCGCACCTCGGTGCTGCTGCCGCTGCTGACGGAGTTCCTGGAGTGAAATGTCCTGCCCCGCCGGGTCAGAACACCGACAGACCGGTCAGGGTCGTGAAGCGGTCGAGGGCCGCGACCCCGGCCACCGAGTTGCCGCGCTCGTCGAGCCCCGGACTCCACACGCACAGTGTGCAGTGCCCGGGCACGACCGCGATGATGCCGCCGCCGACACCGCTCTTGCCGGGCAGCCCTACCCGGTAGGCGAAGTCACCGGCCGCGTCGTACGTCCCGCAGGTCAGCATCACGGCGTTGACCTGCTTGGCCTGGCTCTGGCTGAGCAGGCGGGTGCCGTCGGCGCGTACGCCGTGGCGGGCCAGGAAGCCGGTGGCCAGGGCCAGGTCGGCGCAGGACGCCGTGACGGAGCACTGGCGGAAGTACTGCTCCAGCAGCACCGGCACCGGGTTGTCGATGTTGCCGTACGACGCCATGAAGTGGGCGAGGGCGGCGTTGCGGTCGCCGTGTGCTGCCTCGGAGGCGGCGACGTCGAGGTCGAAGTCCAGGTCCGGGTTGCCGCTCTCGGCACGCAGGAAGCCGAGCAGCTCGCCCGAGGCGTCTCCGGTGCGGGTCTGCAGGCGGTCGGTGACGACGAGCGCGCCCGCGTTGATGAACGGGTTGCGCGGGATGCCGTTCTCGTACTCCAGCTGGATCAGGGAGTTGAAGGGGTTGCCGGAGGGCTCGCGGCCCACGTGCTCCCACAGCTGGTCGCCCTCGCGGGCCAGGTCCAGGGCGAGGGTGAAGACCTTGGTGATGGACTGCGTCGAGAACGGCTCGCGCCAGTCCCCGACGCCGTACACCGTGCCGTCCGGCTCCGCGACGGCCATGCCGAAGCTGCGCGGGTCGCAGGCCGCGAGCGCCGGGATGTAGCCGGCGGGCCGGCCGCGCCCGGGCGTCCGCCCGATCTCCTCGGCGATGCGCGCCAGGACCGGTTCGAAGCTGGGGGCCGCCGTCGTCGTCATGATCACCATTGTGCCGCCGCCCCGGTCCCGTCGCGTAGTCCCGGTACGCGGGGAGCCGCGTGACCGGGGCGGAGGAGCAGGCGAGCGGCGGCCCGCGGCCCGCGAGGACCTGAGCACCCCTTCCTGGGACGCGGGGAACTGCGCGACCGGCCGCGAGAGGCCCGCGGCCGCGACCGGCCCGCAGTCCTCGTCGGAATCGGGGAACTACGCGCAGGCGGACAGCGCAACCGGGTCCAGGGCACGCACCGCACGCACGCGCCCCACCGGCCGACCACCACCGAGCAGGGGCTCCCCCGCGAAGTCCACGAGCAGCGAAGGGTCCACGCCCGCGCGCGCGAGCGCCGCCGCGGCGACGGGAATCCGTGCCCGGCCGGCCCCGTCCGCGATCTTCACGGCGACGGCCCGCCCGTCGGGGAGCGCGGCGACCTGGACGCCCTCGAAGCCGTCCTTGGCCAGCAGCCCCGGAACGGCGCGCATCAGCTCGGCCACGTCACGCCCCGCACCGGACGCCATCTCGGGGTGCTCACGCATGGCGTCGGCGACCCGCGCCTCGGGCGTACCGTCCGCCGCGGCGGTGATGCGGGCGCCCGCGCGCGCGAGCCCGTGCAGCGACACGCAGAACAGCGGGGCCCCGCACCCGTCGACGGTCACCCGCGCGACGCGCTGCCCGGTGAGGTCCTCGACGGTCTCCGCGATCGTCCGCTGGAGCGGGTGCGCGGGGTCGAGGTAGCCGTCCGGGGACCAGCCGTTGAGCGCGCAGGTGTAGAGCATCGCCGCGTGCTTGCCGGAGCAGTTCTGGGCGAGCCGGGAGGGTGTACGCCCGTCCCGTACCCAGGTGTCCCGGACGGCCGGGTCGAACGGCATGTCCGGCACGTTGCCCAGGTGGTCCTCGGTGAGCCCGGCGAGCTCCAGGATGCGCCGGGCGCCGGCGAGGTGGCGTTCCTCGCCGGAGTGGCTGGCCGCGGCGAGGGAGAGGAGCTCCCCGTCGAGCGGGAGCCCCGCCCGCACCATGGCGACCGCCTGGACGGGCTTGAGGGCCGAGCGGGGGTAGAAGGCGGCCTCGATGTCTCCGATCTGGAGCTGGACCGTGCCGTCGGCGCCGAGGACGACGACGGAGCCGTAGTGGAGGCCCTCGACGACCCCGCCGCGTATCAGGTGGGCGACGGGTGCGTGGAGGGGCTCGCGGATCAGGGGTGCGTCCGCGACGGTGCTGCTGAACATCACTGCCTCTTGTCGGGGAGCGGCGCGAGGGTCATGCGCCGGTTCCGGTCGTGGATGGGGTCTCGGTGGACGGGTGCGCGACGCGCCGGCGGATGGCGATCGTGTGGACGTGCCGGGACTTCCCGGACCTGCTCCGACCGGCGTCGACGGCGTCGACGTGAGGGGCGGGGGCGCGCGTCCCGTCCTCGAGGTGCTGCTCGCTCACGCCTCCGGTCCGCCTTCCGTGGCGCTGTCCGTGCGCGCCGGGCGCACGATGTCGGTGAGGCTCGTCCTGACGCGGTCGAGGTGGTGGGCCATGGCCTCCTCGGCGTCGGCTCCGGAGCCGTCGGTCAGCGCCTCGACGATCGCCCGGTGCTCGCGGTTGGACTGCTCGCGGCGCCCGCCCAGCTCGTTGAGGAAGGCCGACTGGCGTGCCAGCGCGTCCCGGATCTCCTCGATCACCCGGCGGAAGACGGGGTTCTGCGAGGCCTGCGCGACGGCCAGGTGGAACAGCGTGTCGAGGGCGACCCACGAGGTGGTGTCGGTCTCCCGCTCCATGCGCTCCAGCAGGTGCGCCAGGTGGTCGAGGTCCTCGGCGGTGCGGCGCGCGGCCGCGTAGCCCGCCACCGGGATCTCGACGTGCCGGCGCACCTCCAGCAGGTCGCTGGCCGCGTAGTCGCCGAAGGTGGGGTCCTCCACCGTATGGGCGACGACGAACGTGCCCTTGCCCGTCCGGGAGACGGTCAGGCCCATCGTCTGCAGGGCCCTGAGGGCCTCCCGCAGGACGGGACGGCTCACCTCCAGGGTGCGGCAGAGCTCGGCCTCCGAGGGCAGCTTGTCCCCCACCGCGTACTCGCCGCGTTCCACGGCGGCGCGCAGGTGCCCGAGCACCGCTTCCATGGCACTGACACGCCGGGGGCCCCGACTGGCTGTCTGGCTGTCTGACAGGTTCACGGGAGCGATCCTGCGGGTGACGGGCGCCGGCTGTCAAGCGGCCGGCGTCAGGAAGCGCGAAGGGCCGGCGGCAGGGGCTCAGCGCGCCCGGGCCCCGCAGCCCCAGCCGCCGGCCGCCGGCGCTGATCCCGGCAGATCCGACGAGCGTCCGGGGCGGGGGCGGCCGGGGGGCGGGGGGGGGGGGGCGGGGGGGGGGCGCGCCCCCCCCCCCCCCCCCACGCCCCGGGGTGCGCGAAGGGCCGCCGTCAGGTGCTCAGCGCGCCCGTGCCCAGCAGACCCAGCAGCAGGACGCCGACGATGATCCGGTAGACCACGAAGGCGTTGAAGGAGTGCTTGGCGACGAACTTCAGCAGCCAGGCGATGGAGGCGTAGGCGACGATGAAGGACACGACCGTGCCGACGATCAGCGGAGCGGCACCCACTCCCGTCCCCAGGGCGTCCTTGAGCTCGTACAGGCCGGCGCCGGTCAGGGCCGGGATGCCGAGGAAGAACGACAGCCGGGTGGCCGCCACCCGGTCCAGGTCCAGGATCAGCGCGGTGGACATCGTCGCACCGGAGCGGGAGAAGCCCGGGAAGAGCAGCGCCAGGATCTGCGAAGAGCCCACCAGCATCGCGTCCTTGAAGGTGGTGTCGTCCTCACCGCGCTTGTGCCGGCCCATCTGGTCGGCCGCCCACATCACGCCCGACCCCACGATCAGCGAGGCCGCCACCACCCACAGCGAGGCCAGCGGCCCCTCGATCAGCGGCTTGGCCGCCAGACCCACGATCACGATCGGGATCGTGGCGTAGATGACCCACCAGGCGAACTTGTAGTCGTGGTGGTAGCGCTCCTCCTTGTCGGCGAGGCCCCGGCCCCAGGCGGAGACGATCCGCACGATGTCCTTGAAGAAGTACACGAGCACGGCGGCGATCGCACCGACCTGGATGACGGCGGAGAAGCCGACCACGGCGTCGTCGTCCACGGGGATGCCCATCAGCCCCTCGGTGATCTTCAGATGCCCGGTCGAGGACACGGGCAGGAACTCGGTCACCCCCTCGACGACGCCGAGGACGACGGCCTGACCGATGCTGATGGCACTCATGTGATCCAGTTCTGAGGAGGTGGGTCGACAGTGTTGTGGACAGTCTTACTACGGGCGGGTGGGCGGTCTTACCGCGGGCCGGGGAAGAGCCGGCCGCGCACCCCCACAGGCCCTGGGCGATCGACACCCCGGCGGACGCCGCACCGGTCGGTGGGGCGGCGCGGCGAGGCGCCCCCGGCGACCAGCGGCCGGTTCACCACTACTTCTTACCCTTCGTGTCCGCGCGGCCGGGACCCGCTTCGCCGCCGACGTACCGGATGACCTCGCAGTCGTCCAGGATGACGAGACCCGAGCCGACGAGTTCGTCGAGCTGCGGGAGGAAGGCACGGACGCGTTCCTCGGTGTCGACGATCACGATCGCGACCGGCAGGTCCTCGCTCATGGACAGCAGCCGGGAGGTGTGGATCAGCGAGGAGGCGCCGAAGCCCTCGATGCCGCGGAAGACGCTGGCGCCGGCCAGTCCGGTTGCGTGCGCGCGGTGCACGATCTCGGAGTAGAGCGGCTTGTGGTGCCAGGTGTCGTTCTCGCCGATGAAGACGGTCACGCGCAGGGCACTGCCGGTCAGCCTGGTCATGGCTGCCTCCACTTCAGGACGCGGCGGACCGCGGTCGTCGCGCGCCACACCGCCGTGAGGGCCGCGAGCAGGGTCGCGGCGAGGTGGGCCGGCCCGGTGCCGGGGCGGGCGCCGCCGACGAGCCGGTGGATGTCGGCGGCGCAGGCGGAGAGGGGCTCGGAGCCGCCCGGCGCGCCGCTGCCGGAGAACGGGCCCGCCATGCGGTGGGCGGCGCGGACGCCGGTGATGATCACGTCGTACCTCTCCTACTCGCCGTGGCCCTGGAGGTGCGGGCGCCGTGGTTCGGCAAAGTAGGGACCGTTGGCGGCACCACCGCCGCGGTTCGGGTACGGCGGGCCCCACCACCGCGCCGCGAGGGGTGCTCACGGCCGGGGAACAGGGTATCGCCCGGGGCGCGCCGGGGTCACTTCGGCAGCGGCGGCTCGCACACCGCGATGCCCCGCTCCCACACGCTGCCCAGGATCAGGTGGCCGGCGGCCTCGCAGACGCTGGTCACCATGCGGTAGCCGGAGCGGCGGCGGACGAGGTGGTGCACGATCCCGCCCAGGTCGTCCACCGCGAGGACGCCGGCCATGCCGGTGGGGCGGTAGGGGGCGCGGACGGCGATCCGGGCGGCGGCGCCGCGGACGGCCGGGGCGGCGCGGTGCAGCAGGTCGAGCGGCGGGACACGGGGGCCGGCCAGCGACACCCAGATCGGGCCGTCCGGCGTGCCGCGCCAGATGTTGTCCGGCATGCCCGGGAGATCCTCGGCGAAGGGCTCGCTCCTGCCCGCTTCGGGGCCGGTGAGCCAGTAGCGGGTGAGGCGGCAGGCGCCCGTCTCGGCGACGACCAGGAAGGACTCGTCCGCGCTGAGCGCGAGGCCGTTGGCGAACTGGAGCCCTTCGAGCAGCACTTCCGGGGTCTCGCTGCCGGGGGCCAGGCGCAGCAGCCGGCCGGTTCCGGTGTGCGCGACGATGTCGCCGATCCACCGGTCCAGGGGGTAGACCTGGCTGGAGACGGTGAAGCAGAAGCTCCCGTCGGCCAGCGCGACGACGTTGCTGCAGAACCGCAGCCGCTCCCCCGCCACCGAGTCGGCGAGGATGCGGACGATGCCCTCGCGCAGGTCGACGCGCAGCAGCCCGAGTTCGGCGTCGCACACCAACAGGGCGTCGTCGGCGAGGAGTTCGAGGCCGAGCGGGCGGCCGCCGGTCTCGGCGAGCACCTCGACGCGGGCGGCTGCAGGCTCCGCCAGGCCATCGACGCGCAGGATGCGGCCGTCCTCCACGCCGGTCAGCACACGGCCGCGGGAGTCCGCGACGACGTCCTCCGGGCCGCGGCCGCCGATGGCCACGTACCGGAGCGGGACGAGTTCACTGGGACGGTCCATGAAAACCTCCTCGTCGAGGTCGGGACGGTTCATGCTGGCATGTAGGGGCACTGCCGCCGGGTGCCGTGTCACTCGTTCAGGTTTACCTGGAGGCATTCCTGGCCACTCTGCACACCACCACGGGTGGCCCCGGGCCGGAGGAAGGGGTGGTCCTCATGTCACGGTGGGCCGCGTGGCACCGGCTGGGACTCGCCGAACTGCACCGCCGCGGTTCCGAGCTGGAGTTGCTGCACCGGGCGATGGGGTTCGCGACGCTCGCCCTGGTCACGCTGGCACCGCTGCTGATCGTGGTCGCCGCCGCGGATCCCTTCGGGCACGGCGGGTTCGCGCTGTGGCTGGTGGACGGCATGGCGCTGTCCGGGAAGTCCGCCGCCGCGCTCGCCCATGTCTTCGGCCCGACCCGCGAGGTCATCAGCACCACCAGCGCGCTGAGCATGGCCCTGCTCGCGCTGTTCGGCATCTCCTTCGCCTCCAGCGTGCAGAACGGCTACGAGCGGATCTGGCAGGCCGCCTCCGTCCCCTGGCACCGCAACTGGCGGCAGGTGGTCTGGCTCGTCATGCTCATGGTCTACCTGTACGCCCAGGTGCAGACCCGCCATGTGCTGGAGGGCACGCCCCGCATCCTGCTCAGCATGGGTGTCGGGGTGCTGTTCTTCTGGTGGGGACCGCACTTCCTGCTCAGCCGCCAGGTGCCCTGGCGGTATCTGCTGCCGGGCGCGATCGCGACGATGGCGGGCCTGGTCGGCCTGCGCGGCTTCTCCTATCTGGTGTTCACCCCGCTCCTGGTCACCAACGCGATCAGCTACGGCCCGGTCGGCACGGTCCTGGTCGTGGAGTCGTGGCTCGTCGGCGTCGGATTCGTCGTCTACGGGGGTGCGCTGCTGGGCAGGCTGGTGTGCGAGTGGCTCGGGCACGTCGATGTCCCCGGGAACACGCCCGAGCGGGCCGCACGGGAACCGGCGGACCGCGGTGGGCGCAGGCCGCCGCCGGACCGCGACGCGGGGCCGCGCCCCACGGACCGTGGTCCGGGATCGACCGCCATGCGCACCTAGGACGTGTTCCACAGTCCCGCCTGCCCGGCGGGCGGACGACGCCACTTCCGCAACACGCCCCGGGGCTGCGTCGTCGGTCACGGGCGTTCGTGCTCGCTGCTCCGAGGTGCCGCGCCGAGTGAAGACTCCACCGTCTCGTCCCCCTCCACCGGCCGGACCGCCGCGCTCCGTGTCCCCCCACTGTGCCGCACTCCGGGCCGCCGCGCGGCTCGTTCCACCGGCCTTGACCGGGAACGTACCGGCGCTTCCGCGCGGCGCGGGGTCCCACCGGCGCCCGGAGAAGGGGCACCGACCGGGCCGGGTGCCGATCGCCGAGGGGTGAGCGCGCCCAACCGGTCAGGATCCGAGAAGCCGCACCCCGCTCCCCCGGCCTAGCGTGAGGGCACCGACGAAATCCGTCGGCCCCCCTTCCGCCGAGGAGCATGCCATGACCGCCGGCCTCAAGACCGTCATCTACCCCGTCAAGGACCTCACCAGGGCGAAGGCGCTGTTCAGCGCACTGCTCGAGGTGGAGCCGTATGCCGACGAGCCGTACTACGTCGGCTTCAAGGACGCCGGCCAGGACGTGGGTCTCGACCCCAACGGGCACGCGAAGGGCATGACCGGCCCGGTGCCCTACTGGCACGTCTCCGACATCCGCGCGCGGCTGGCCGCGCTGGTGGACGCGGGCGCCGAGCTGATGCAGGACGTGCAGGACGTCGGCGGCGGCCGGCTGATCGCCTTCGTCAAGGACGCGGACGGCAACCTCGTCGGACTGCTCCAGGACCCCGCCTCCTGACACCACCGGCCATGCTGTATGCACCCGCATTGGTTGCGCCATCAACAAATGGCTGATTCGGTGTTACCGTGCGGGTATGGCAGTCAAGACGGCCGACGCCCGGCTCGAGGAGAAGTGGCGGGACATCCTCTCCGTGCACGCGCGCACGATGTGCGAGATCGATCGCGTCCTGCACCCGCGCGGCCTGGGCGCGAGCGACTTCGAGGTGCTCGACATCCTCGCCTCCGAGTCCCTCGGCGAGGGCGAGCACTGCCGGGTGCAGAACCTCGCCGGGCGGGTCCATCTCAGCCAGAGCGCGCTGTCCCGGCTCATCGGCCGCCTGGAGAAGGACGGGCTGGTGGAGCGTTCCGTCTGCGTGGAGGACCGGCGCGGGGTGTGGGTCGCGCTCACCGGCAAGGGGCGCGCCCTGCACGCCGAGGTGCAGCCGCTGCAGCGCGAGGTGCTGGCCCGGCTGCTGGGCGGCGGGGCCACGGATTCCTCCGGACGCTGAGCGTCGTGCGGTGCCGGGGGCCCGGTCGGCGACCGGGCCCCCGGCGCTTGCCGCATCAGACCTGTGACGCGACCGTCCGGCCGAGGTGCCGGGCGAAGAACCGCACCGCACTGTCGGCTTCGAACCTGGGCAGTTCCTTGTGCGCGCCCGCGTTGACGTGCAGCGACTTCTCCGTCGAGGCGAAGGCGTCGAACAGCGCGAGACCGGCGGCGCGCGGGATGTGCTCGTCGTCCCACTGCATGTCGAACTCGATCGGGACGGTGATCCGCTTCGCCGTCTCGGCCAGGACGTCGGGCCAGTGGAGTCCGAACACCGCGGCCGTGATCCGGGGTTCGGCCGCCACGAACGGCACTCCGATCGCGGTGGCCATGTTCAGGCCGTAGTAGCCGACCGGCCCGCCGGTGCCGATCTCCGGCAGTTCCTGGAGGGCGTCCAGGGTCGCCCGCCACTCGGGTACGGCGCGCTCGGCCAGCTCGGCGTTGTAGCGGACGACGATCGGGCCTTCCGGCTCGCCTGCCGCCCTGGCCGCGAACAGCGCGGCGATCTCCTGCTCGTCGTACGGCGTGCGCGGCCGGCCGCCGTGGCCGGGTGCGTCGATGACGGCGACGTGGAATCCGCCGTCCTGGACCAGGCGTTCGGCCCGGCCCACCATGGCCGGCCACTTCTTGTGGGTGCCACCGCCGTGGCCCATCAGGACCAGGGGCGCGCGGCCGGTGGCGGGTGCGGGCGACCAGAGGACGCCGGTGACCTCGCCGAGGGTGAAGTCGCGTACGAGGACGCCGTCCTTCTCCGCCTCGGCGGTGAAGTGCACTGCATACATGGGGAGTTGCCTTTCGGGAGGACCTTCTGTCGAGGCGCTCCCGGCGACTCCTGCGTCAGTCGCCGACCGTGATCCCCAGGGGGAGCACCCACACAGCTTCAGCGTTCATGGGTCTCACCTCCTCGGTCGGTGTCACGGCGATACGCACACTACCGGCCGTTCCGGCTCCCGCCCAACTCTTTTTCCCACCGGCGGACTTCACGCGCCGCGATCACGGCCGTACGCCGCGCAGGATGAACGCGACCACGTCGTCCAGGCCGTGCTCGTCCATCTCCTGGGGCAGCATGCCGGACACCGCGAGGTCGGCGTAGCCGTGCAGGGTGGCGAAGACGGGGAGGGCGACCTGCTCCAGGGATCCGTCCCGGACCTCTTTCCGGGCCTGCCCCTCGGCGACCATCTTCAGGACCAGGTCGGACCAGTGCCGCGTCGCCTCCAGCAGCGCGTCGGACGCCGACGGGTCGTGCTTGATGGAGTACATGAGGTCGAGCAGCGCGGCGTTGTCCCGGGCGAAGCCCACGTAGGCGCGGACCACGGCGTCGACCTGCTCCGTGATCTTCTCCGGGACACCGTCCTGCGAGGCCCCGAGGACGGCCGTCAGCCGCTCGAATCCGTTCAGCGCCAGCGCGTCCAGGAGGGCCTGCTTGTCCTTGAAGTGGCGGCTGGGCGCGGCATGGCTGACGCCGAGGTCGCGGGCGAGTTCGCGCAGCGACAGGGCGGCCGGCCCCTTCTCGCGGAGCGTCTCCTCGGCCCGGGTCAGCAGGGCGGCGCGCAGGTCTCCGTGGTGATAGCTGCGGGTGCGGGTGTGCATACGCGTCAGTGTATCGGTCATGTTTGTGCCGGCTACATTGTTGGCACCGTCACCATTGTTGTCATTGACAGCATTGTAGTCACCGCCTACATTGAGGGGCATGACCACACGAACCAGCACGTGGAACATCACCGACATCCCCGACCAGACCGGCCGCACCGCCGTGGTGACGGGCGCCAACAGCGGGCTCGGCATCGCCACCGTCGAGGCACTGGCCGGCGCGGGCGCGCACGTGGTGCTCGCCGTGCGCGACCCCCGGCGCGGCGAGGCCGCCGCCTCGGGCGTGCGCGGCAGCGTGGAGGTGCGCCGGCTCGACCTCGCCGACCTCGCCTCGGTGCGCGAGTTCGCCGCCGGCTGGCACGGCGGCCTGGATCTGCTCGTCAACAACGCCGGCGTCATGAACATCCCGGAGTCCGCCACCGAGGACGGCTTCGAGATGCAGTTCGGCACCAACCACCTGGGGCACTTCGCCCTGACGAACCTGCTGCTGCCCCACATCACCGACCGGGTGGTGACCGTGTCGTCCGGCGCGCACCGGATGCCGGGCAGCCCCCGCATCCACTTCGACAACCTCAACCTCGCCGGCGAGTACGCGCCCATGAAGGCCTACAGCCAGTCCAAGCTCGCCAACCTGCTCTTCACCCTCGAACTCCAGCGCAGGCTCGCCGAGTCGGGCTCGTCCGTACGCGCCCTGGCCGCGCACCCCGGCTACGCGGCCACCAACCTCCAGAGCCACGACGGCAGTTCACTGCGGCGCGCCCTCATGAAGGTCGGCAACCGAATCGTCGCCCAGGACAACAGGGCCGGTGCGCTGCCGACGTTGTACGCCGCCGTCCAGGACCTGCCCGGTGCGAGCTACGTCGGCCCGGACGGCCTCGGCGAGATGCGCGGCGCCCCGGCCCTGGTCGGCCGCTCGCGGGCGGCCAGCGACCCCGTCGCCGCCCGCCGGCTGTGGACCGCCTCCGAGGAGCTGACCGGCGTGACCTTCCCGGACCCGGCTCCGCTCGCGGCGGCGTGAGCCTGCCCCTGCCCGGCCCCCGGGGGGCGGCACGCGGGTGCGCAGGCGCACGGCGGACGGGACCGCCGGGAGCAACCCGCCCGCCACGCCGGAGATCCGTTCCGGGCGGACCGTCGCGGAGGGCCCGCGGGAACGGTGATCAGGTGCGGCGATCAGCCACGGCCGCGCAGCCGGAACACCGGATGGTCGGCCGGGTCAGGCAGCGCGCTCAGCACCGAGGAGACCGTGGGCATGCTGCCGTACTTCTCCCGGTACGCCGCCATGATCGGCGGGCGCTCGGCCGCCGGCACCTCCTCCGTGGTGAGGTCCTCGGTACGCCCGCGCACGGTCAGCCGGCACTCGGGCGAGGCGCGCAGGTTCAGCGCCCAGTCGCTCACGCCCCGGTAGGAGACCAGATAGCGCTCGCCGTCGTGGTCCAGGACGGCGACGGGCACCGTCCGCCAGCGCCCGCTGGTGCGCCCGCGCACCGACAGCTTGGACACCATGGAGCGTCCGAACAGCGGCGCGAGCCGGTTGCCGACGTGCTGCTGCATCCAGGGCGGCTTGAGATAGGTGCGTTCTGCCATCGGTGTCCACTCCTTCCGGCGGGACGGTTCGGCGTGCCGCGGCCACCGGGGCGCGCGGTCGCGCACCCTGTGGATCCTGCTCCGTGACGGCGCGGTCCACCAGTCCTGCGGGGCCGCGCGGACGGACGGGCTGCCCACGGAAACGGACGAACTCCCCTCACCGGGCGAGGCGCCGCACGCGGCGGCGCTCACGACCGCCCTCGTCCGCCCGGACGAGGGCACGCCTCGGCCGGGCCGGGCCTCAGGCGCCGCCGAAGTCGGGGATCGTGACCGAGCCGTCCTCGGCGAGCGGGAAGCCGGGGTTGCAGGCGACCTCCCAGGCATGGCCGTCCGGGTCGGTGAAGGCGCTGGAGAAGAAGCCGAGGGCGTTGACGGCCGCGGGCCTGGTGATGGTGCCGCCGGCCCGCTCCACGGCCGCGAGCAGTGCGTCGACCTCGGCATCGGTGCGCACGTTGTGTGCGAGGACCGTCCCGCCGAAGCCGCTCGCGGGCCCGGGCTCAAGACCGCAGTCCCGGGCGAGCCTGTCCCGGCCCCACAGGACCAGCCCCAGACCACCCGCCTGGAAGAAGACGGTCTCCTCGACCTCCTGGCCCCGCCAGCCCAGCGCCTCGTAGAAGCTCTTGGCGCGCGCCAGATCGGAGACGCCCAGCGTGATCAGTGTGATGCGCTGTTCCATGCGCTCACGGTACGCCGCCGCGGCGGGCGCGGGCCGGGGACGCGGACGCTCCGGGCGGGCGCGAGGGGGGCTGCGCGTGAATGCCACGATCCGCCATGCGCCGGGGAGCGGCGCGGGGACCGCGGCGGTCGTATCGTCGGGCGCGGCGACCGCGGGCGCCCACGATGAGCGGGGTCGGCGCCGTTCATCGCCCTGCCGCGCGAGAGCCGGGGGGCGGGAGCGGGAGAGACACCCGCCCCCTTCCCGGGCCCTTGACGTCGGGGCCCGTCAGGCGCTCGTCACGGCCGCGCGAGCAGCGTCCTCACGCCCTCGGACGTCAGCGTCAGCGGGTGCTCGGACCCGGCGTCTATGGTCAGCGACAGGTCGTCGGCCGGCCACTGCGAGGCGAGCGCGCCCAGCGGCACCAGACGGTAGCGGGAGACGTACGGCAGCAGCCCGGCCATCTCGCCCTCGGAGGTGAACACGGGCACCACCGGGTCGCCGCCCGGCTGCTCCAGGACGGGCAGCGCCACCGCGCCCGGGTCCGCGGCGTCCCCCTGGTTCGCGTCGTCGGGGACGGGGACGAGCACCTCGCTGCCGGCGAGCGTGTCCAGCGCCGTCGTGTCCTCGGTGTTCACGGCCAGCGCGTCCAGCGCCTGCCGGGCCGGTGTGGCGTTGTGGTCGTTGGCAGGTGTCTCCATGACAGATCCCCTGGTAGCGGCGGTGGTACAGGCCACCCGGGGCAAGATCGCCCTCGGGTACGGTCCTGCTCGCGTACCCGATCCGGACGAGCCCATTCCCCCTTTTTCAGAGCTTCGCAGCGGACACATGTCCGCGGTGGACGTCCCGGGGGATCGCCGGTGGAGATGTCCGGAAGGCCGCCGGTGTCACCGCTGAGGCGCCCTGCGGGCGGGGCCGGGCGGCGGCGTGCGGACCCGCGCTCACTCCCCCTCCCCCAGCAGCTCCGCCACGGAGGTCACGTGGATCAGGGGGCGGTACAGGTCCATGATCTGCAGCGCCCGTGCGTGCGAGTCGTCGTCCGCTCCCGCGCACGCGTCCGCGGCGACCAGGACCTCGGCTCCCGCGTCGGCGGCGGCCAGTGCCGTGGACAGCACGCAGCAGTCGGTGCTGACGCCCGCCAGGATCAGGCGGTTGTCGGGTCCGAGGAGGCGGGCCAGTTCCGGGGTCCACTTGCCGAAGGTCGTGGCATCGACGACATGCCGCGCGTGCGGCGCGAAACCGTCGGCCAGGGACCAGAGGCGGTCGTCCGGCGGCCGGCGGGCGAACGGCCACTGCGCGTAGTACGCGCGCCAGGCTCCCTCGGGTTTCGCCGGGGCCAGGAAGCGGGTGAAGGCGACCCGGTCGCCGAAGGCCGGCAGCAGCCGACGTACGCCTTCCGCCGCGTCGGCGAAGCGGGGAGCCGCCCAGGGGCTGGAGGGGTCGGCGAAGACGTGCTGCAGGTCGATGACGGCGAGCAGACCCGTCGTCATACGGCCGCCCCCGCGTCCGTGGGACTCGCCGCCCGCGTCTCCTGCGCGCGGACGCGGGGACGGCTCAGCACCAAGGTGCCGAGGAAGCCGAGGGCGAGGGCGGCGAGCACGCCGAGGTTGGCGTAGGCCCAGGCGCCGGACGGGCCGCCCAGGCCGAGCGGTCCGAGGAGGTAGCCCTGCCAGTCCAGCCAGCCCGCCGCCGAGTTGGTGACCAGGCCCCAGCCGAGCGCGGTGGCGGCGAGAGTGAGCAGCAGCGGGACGGGCGGTACGTCGCCGTAGCGGCCGGCCGGGCGGTAGAGGTCGGCCTCGTCGTAGTCGCCGCGGCGCAGCGCCAGGTCGGCGAGCAGGACGCCGCACCAGGCCGCGATGGGGACGCCGAGCGTGGTCAGGAAGCCCATGAACTGGCCGAGGAAGTCGTCGGCGAGGAAGACGATGTAGATCGAGCCGGCGATCATCAGCACGCCGTCGACGAACGCGGCGAGGTAGCGCGGAATCCTGATCCCCGCGGACAGCAGGGCGAGGCCGGAGGAGTAGATGTCGAGGACCGCTCCGCCCACCAGTCCTAGGACGGCGACCACGGCGAAGGGCACCAGGAACCACGTCGGCAGGATGGTGGTGAGGGCGCCGATCGGGTCGGCGGCGATCGCCGCGCTGAGCTTGGCCGAGGAGCCCGCCAGCAGCAGTCCGAAGACCAGCAGGAGCAGCGGGGCCAGGGACGCGCCGAACGTGGTCCAGCCGATCACGCCCCGGCCGGACGCGCCGCGCGGCAGATAGCGGGAGTAGTCCGCGGCGGCGTTGACCCAGCCGAGACCGAACCCGGTCATCATGAACACCAGCGCGCCGACGAACTCCTGGACGGAGCCCGACGGGAGGGAGCCGACGGTGCCCCAGTGGATGTGGTCGGCGACCAGCGCGACGTAGACGACGGTGAGCACGCCGGTGACGACCGTGATCACGGTCTGCAGCCGCATGATCAGGTCGAAGCCCATCACCCCGCCGACGACGGTCAGCGCGCCGACCAGGACCAGCGCCACCACCTTCGTCCCGGTGCCACCGCCCCAGCCGAGGCGGCCGAAGACGGTCGCGGTGGCCATGGTGGCGAGCGCGCACAGCACGGTCTCCCAGCCGACGGTCAGCACCCAGGAGACGACCGAGGGAAGCCGGTTGCCGCGCACGCCGTACGCCGCGCGGCTGAGGACCATCGTCGGCGCCGAGCCGCGCTTGCCGGCCACCGCGACGAAGCCGCAGAGCAGGAAGGAGAAGACGATGCCGATGACGCCCGCCGTCAGCGACTGGCGGAAGGAGGTGCCGAAGCCGAGCGCGAAGGAGCCGTAACTCAGCCCGAGCACGGACACGTTGGCCCCGAACCAGGGCCAGAACAGCGTCCGCGGGCTGCCCTTGCGCTCGGCGTCGGTGATGACGTCCAGGCCGTGCGTCTCCACCTGGAGCTGCCGCGCCGTGGGTCTGCTGACGGGGGTGTCCGGGGACTGCGCCATCGTCGACCTACCTGTCCAGGTGTGCTCCGCCGAAGCCCGAGGCCTGAAGCCTGGTCCGCGCCGGTCGGAGCGTCAAGAGCCACCAGGGTCGCCGGGGGCCCGGACGGGCGCGCACCGGGCATCAGCGGGCCGGCGTCGTCCTCGTCGCCGCAGCCGCCCGCGGCAGACCTCGGGGACCGGGCACCGGCGCCCGTGGTCCGCCGTGGTGCCGGCCCACCAGTGGTTCTCGGCGGAGCCGTCGCGGAAGGTCCGGCCCTGCATCTCGGTGACGAACCAGTGGGCGGCGCCGCCCTGTTCGAGGTGGCCCACCACGGCGGCGCCGGGCGGGCGGGTGGCGTGGCCGCCGGAGAGGGGCACGGCGCCGCGTCCGTCCGGACGGTGCCGGTCGCACGCGGTCCGGGAGCGGGTCAGGCGCTGGTCTCGTGGCGCTCCGGCGCGGCCCACTGGGTGTGGAAGACGCCGGGACGGTCGGTACGGCGGTAGGTGTGGGCGCCGAAGTAGTCCCGCTGGCCCTGCAGCAGAGCGGCGGGCAGCCGGCCGGCGCGCAGGGTGTCGTAGTGCGCGAGGGCGGCGGAGAAGGCCGGGACGGGGATGCCGCGGCGGGCGGCGGCGGCGACCGTCTCCCGCCAGGGCACCTGCGCGTCGGTGATCTCCATGGCGAACTCCATCTCGCCGAGCAGGCTCACCAGGTCGTGGTCGGCGGCGTAGGCGGCGCGGATGCGGTCGAGGAAGGAGGCGCGGATGATGCAGCCGCCGCGCCAGATCCGGGCGACGGTGCCGAGGTCGATCTTCCAGCCGTACTCGGCGGCCGCGTCCTGGATCATCTTCCAGCCCTGGTCGTAGGCGATCACCTTCGAGGCGTACAGGGCGTGCTCGACCTGCGAGGTGAACCGGTCGGCCTCGGTGCGGCTGAGCAGGGGGCGGGTGCCGCCGGGCAGGCCCGCGTAGGCGGCGCGCAGGTCGCGCTGGCCCGAGGCGGCGCGGGCGAAGGTGGCCTGGGCGATGGCGGTGACCGGGGAGGCGAGGTCCAGCGCGGTCTGCACGGTCCAGCGGCCGGTGCCCTTCTGGCCGGCGGCGTCCTCGACGACGTCGACGAAGGGCGCGCCGGTGTCCGGGTCGGTGTGGGCCAGCACCTCGGCGGTGATCTCGACCAGGTAGGAGCCGAGCCGGCCCCGGTTCCAGCGCCGGAAGACGTCCGCGATCTCGGCCGGGGTGTAGCCGCCGACCTGGCGCAGCAGGTCGTAGGCCTCGGCGATGAGCTGCATGTCGGCGTACTCGATGCCGTTGTGGACCATCTTCACGAAGTGCCCGGCGCCGTCGCTGCCGATGTGGGCGGCGCACGGCTCGCCGTCGACGTCGGCGCTGATCCGTTCGAACATCGGGCCGAGGACGTCGTACGCCTCGGCCGAACCGCCGACCATGATCGACGGCCCTTCGAGGGCGCCCTCCTCGCCGCCGGAGACGCCGGCGCCGACGAAGTGGATGCCCAGCTCGCGCAGGGCGGCCTCGCGGCGGCGGGTGTCGGCGAAGTGGGCGTTGCCGCCGTCGATGATCATGTCGCCGGGTTCGAGCAGCGCGGCGAACTCCTCGATGACCGCGTCGGTGGCCGGACCCGCCTGCACCATGATCATCAGGCGGCGGGGGCGCTCGAGGGCCGCCACGAACTCCTCGACCGTCTCCGCGGCGACGAACGCGCCCTCGTCGCCGTACACCTCCATCAGCGCGCGCGTGCGGCCCACCGTGCGGTTGTGGACGGCGACCGTATAGCCGTTGCGGGCGAAGTTGCGCGCCAGGTTGCGGCCCATCACGCCCAGGCCGGTCACGCCGATGGCTGCGGTTGCGTTCATGGTGTACGTCCTCGATCCGTCCGGCGGCGGTCCCCGTGCGGGGCCCCATGCCCGTCAGGTACGGACGGGCGGCCGGATCGTCTCGATGACGGCGCGGGGCAGTGTGACGAACCCCGCCCGAACGATCGATCACACAGGGTTTAACATATGAGCGCCGCCTAGCTCGAAAGATGGATCTGTGACTGTCAACGACGACTCGTTCACCAACTGGAAGACCCGCGAGGAGACCGCGGAGTCGATGATCCCGATCATCGGGAAGCTGCACCGCGAGCGGGACGTCACCGTCCTGCTGCACAGCCGCTCCCTGGTGAACAAGTCGGTGGTCAGCATCCTCAAGACGCACCGTTTCGCCCGGCAGATAGCCGGCGAGGAGCTCTCGGTCACCGAGACCCTGCCGTTCCTGCAGGCGCTCACCGCGCTCGACCTGGGCCCCTCGCAGATCGACCTCGGCATGCTCGCGGCGACGTACAAGAGCGACGACCGCGGCCTGACGGTGGAGGCGTTCACCGCCGAGGCCGTCGCGGGCGCCACGGGCGCCAACAAGATCGAGCGCGGCGAGGGCCGGGACGTCGTCCTCTACGGCTTCGGCCGCATCGGCCGGCTGGTGGCCCGGCTGCTGGTCGAGAAGGCCGGGTCCGGAAACGGCCTGCGGCTGCGCGCCATCGTCGTCCGGGGCGGCGGCGGGCAGGCCTCCGGGGATCTCGTCAAGCGGGCCTCGCTGCTGCGCCGCGACTCCATCCACGGCCAGTTCCAGGGCACGATCACCGTCGACGAGGCGAGCAGCACCATCTTCGCCAACGGCAACGCGATCAAGGTGATCCACGCCAACGACCCGTCCGAGGTCGACTACACCGCGTACGGCATCAGCAACGCCATCCTGATCGACAACACCGGCAAGTGGCGTGACCGCGAAGGGCTTTCGCAGCACCTGCGCCCCGGCATCGACAAGGTCGTGCTGACCGCGCCGGGCAAGGGCGACGTCCCGAACATCGTGCACGGCGTCAACCACGACACCGTCAAGCCGGACGAGCAGATCCTGTCCTGCGCGTCGTGCACCACCAACGCGATCGTGCCGCCGCTGAAGGCGATGGACGACGCCTTCGGTGTCGAGCGCGGTCACGTGGAGACCGTGCACTCCTTCACCAACGACCAGAACCTGCTGGACAATTACCACAAGGCCGAGCGCCGCGGCCGCTCCGCGCCGCTCAACATGGTCATCACCGAGACCGGCGCCGCCTCCGCCGTCGCCAAGGCGCTGCCGGACCTCAAGGCGCGCATCACGGGCAGCTCGATCCGCGTCCCCGTGCCGGACGTCTCGATCGCGATCCTCAACCTCCAGCTCTCGCGCGAGACGTCGCGCGAGGAGGTCCTCGACCACCTGCGCGATGTCTCGCTGACCTCCCCGCTCCGGCGCCAGATCGACTTCACCACGGCGCCCGACGCCGTCTCGAGCGACTTCATCGGCTCCCGCCACGCCTCGATCGTCGACGCCGGCGCCACGAAGGTGGAGGGAGACAACGCCATCCTCTACCTCTGGTACGACAACGAGTTCGGCTACTCCTGCCAGGTCATCCGGGTGGTGCAGTACGTCTCCGGGGTGGAGTACCCGACCTTCCCGAGCCCGGCGGTCTGACGCCGTCCCGCCGCGGGCGGGTGACGAGGGCCGCCATCCGGATACGGGTGGCGGCCCCTCCCGTGCAGGACCGCTGCATCCGAAACGCCTCCCGCGGCGGTATGTAGCGGCATGAGCAGTACCACCGACGAAATCCCCGCCGCCGTGCTGGACATACTGGCGCCACCGGCGCCCGACGAACTGAGCGGTGATCAGGTGCGGGGGCGGGCCTGTGTGTGGTGCGGCGTTCCGCTGAACGCCGAGACCTCCGTGGCCTTGGGCGCGCGGGTGGCTCGCGGCGACGGGGCCGCCCCGGCCGCGGGCGGGTGCCGCCGCTGTGTCGCCGCCCGCGCCCACCGCGGCCTGTTCTCGCACGGTTCGGCCTGCGAGCTCTGCGCGGACGAGGAGTCCGCCAAGGCCTGCGCGGTCGGCAGGGGCCTGTACCGGCTCGTGAGGAAGCATCGGCGATGACCGCGGAGTGCGCTCTCGCCGCGGCCCTCCTCGTCTACGCGGTTCCCTCTCGGACCGCCCTCACGCCCGGGCAGAACGCGGGAGCCGACTGCGTGTGGTGCGCCGCCCCGGTGCCTCCCGACGCGGGCCGGGATCTCGGCGGACACGGCGGATGGAGTCCGCACGGCTGCCCCGCCTGCCACCGGGCGCAGCGCGCCTGGGTGCGGACGTACATGGAGTGGGCCGGCCACGTCCGCGCCTGCCCGACCTGCCGGGCCGGCTGCTCGTGCGGGACCGGCACCGCCTTCCAGGGACGTCTCACCGAGTTCCCCCGAAGGGCGGACCTGCCGCCCGTCGTGTGTGCGCGCTGCGAGCAGGAGATCGGGGCCGGCGAACGCTTCGAGCCCCACGTCCGGGCAGGCGGCCGCCGTCCGCGCCTCGGTTACGTGCACGCCGCCGTGTGCCCCGGGGACGAGCGACGGTGGCCGGGCCGGTGAAGGCGGCCGCCCGGCCGCGGGAGCGGCGCGTCCCGGCCCGCCGGGCGGTGTGAGCGAAGCCATAAGAAGAACGACGTCGTTTCGCTAGCCGGCAGGAGTACTGTACTCACCAAGCGAACGAAACAGTTTCGTTTAGAGTGTGGGGAAGGACAGACATGGTCTCCGTGCTCCTCGTCAACGACCAGTCCCTGCAGCGACTGGGCCTGCGGATGCTGCTCACCGCCGAACCCGACCTGACCGTCGTCGGCGAAGCGGCGACCAGCGAGGAGGCCGTGGGCATGAGCGCGGCGCTGCGTCCCGACGTCGTCCTGATGGACGTCCGCCTCGCCGACGCGGCCGACATCGAGGCCGTCCGGCGCATCGCCCGGCCCGCCCGCTTCCGCCCGCCCGGCGAGTCGGTGGCGGCCGGCCAGACCCCTCCCCGCGTGCTCGTGCTCACGTCGGCCGTCGACGAGGACCACGCCTACGCCGCCCTGCGCGCCGGAGCCGACGGGTTCCTCCTGACGGACGCCTCCCCGCGGGAACTGGCCGCGGCCGTACGGATCGTGGCCGCCGGAGACGCCGTGATCACCCCGCCCCTCACCCGCACCCTCATCGACACCGTCCGCGCGGAACCCGCCGCCCGCCCCCTCCGGCCCGGTGCCGAACTGGCCGCCCTCACCCAGCGCGAGCGCGACGTCCTCACCGCCGTCGCCTCGGGGTGGTCCAACAGCGAGATCGCGCTCCGGCTGTCGATCGCCCCGACCACCGTCAAGTCCCACGTCAGCCACATCCTCAGCAAGATCGGCGCCCGCGCCCGCGTCCAGGCGGTGGCCTTCGCCTACGAGTCCGGGCTGATCCGACCCGCCGCCTGACGCACCGGACCCGCGCGGCAGGGTGCCCGCGGGTGCGGTTCCGGCGGGTGCCCGCGGGATGCGGGGGTCGCCGGCGCAACTCCCGGCCGCAGAGACCGGCTTGGAAGTCCGTCGCCGTCGGATCTCCGGGCCGAGGGTCTCGCGCCGGTCGCGAAGGCCCCGCACGGCACCGCCGGGGCGCTCCGCTCCCGGGTGTGCGCCCCCCGTGCGTCCCGGTACTTCCGCGGAATTGTCCGTGATCGGTAACAGAGGGATCCCGCCCCGCCCTTGTTCCGTCCTGACAGGTGCACGAGCGGCACGGGAACGACAAGGGGCGGGGCGGACATGGCGCGGCATGGCGGGCGGGGATGGCACGGCCGGGTACTCGCGGCGGCGGTCGGGGTGACGGCGCTGGCGGCGGCCACCTCGGTGTGGACCGCGCAGGCCGGGCCCGCCGACGGGCGGCGCCCCGGAGCCGCCAGGCCCTCGGCGGCTGCCGGTTCGGTCCGGAAGCCGGTGGCGATCGCCATCGCGCACGCCTCGGACCACGGCCCTCGGGGCGTCAACATCACCATCGACGACGGCCCGGACCCGACCTGGACGCCGCAGGTGCTCCAGGTGCTGAAGGAGAACGGCGTGAAGGCCACCTTCTGCATGGTCGGCACGCAGGCACAGGCTCACCCGGACCTGGTCAAGGCCGTGGTGGCGGCGGGGCACCGGCTCTGCGACCACTCGGTGTCGCACGACACCACCATGGACAAGAAGGCCGATTCGTACCAGTCGAAGGAGATCCTGGACGCCGCGGACATGATCACCAAGGCGTCCGGGGGCGTCCGCCCCATGTACTACCGGGCCCCGGGCGGCGCGTTCACTCCGTACAGCCGGAAGCTCGCCGCCTCCCGGGGGATGCGGCCGCTCGGCTGGAACGTGGACACCAAGGACTTCGAGCGTCCGGGTACCGAGGCGATCGTCGCCACCGTCAGGAGCGAGGTGCCCAACGGTCCGACGATCCTGTTCCACGATGCGGGCGGGGATCGTTCGCAGACCGTGGCAGCGCTGCGCGAGTGCCTGCCGTGGCTCAAGCAGCAGGGCTACTCCTTCGGCTTCCCGGTGCGCTGACGCCCGCGGTGGTTCAGTCCGCCGGCATCGCGTCGGGCAGGCCGAGGGCCGCCGCCACGTGGCGCCAGACGGAGGCGAGCGCCATGTCCAGGGTGACGGTCGGATCGCGCAGCATGATGCGGATGCCGTAGCCGTCGCTGAGGGAGAGCACGAGGGTGGCGAGGGCGTCCACGTCGGTCGGGGTGAACTCGCCCGACTCGACGCCCCGCCGTACCGCTCCGGTCACCCAGGCGTGCAGCTGCGCGTACAGGTCCACGGCGAAGACGCGGGTCGTCTCGTCGCGCAGGGCCCGCACCCACAGCTCCTGCCACAGCCGCCAGTCCTGGTGCAGTTCGGGGTCGGTCGGCAGCAGGTTGCGCAGGATGCGGGCCAGGATCACGGCCGCGGGCGCCGTCTCCGCGTCGCGTTCGACGTCCACGGCGGTGTGGGCGAAGGAGTGCGTCATCGCCTCGGTGAACAGCTTCTCGCGCGTGTCGAAGTGGTAGTGCAGCAGCGCCGTCGAGACCCCGGCCCGCTCCGCGACCATCCGCATACGGATCTTCTCGAAACCGATCTCGGCGATGGCCTCGCACGCCGCCGTGAGGATGCGCTCACGCGTGTCTGCCGTGCGCACCTTGGTGCTCACCCTGCGGCTCCCCTCGTTCGCCGGTCGTACGCCATGACCATCTTCCCTCACGGCCGCACCGCCGGTGCCGCCTCCCCGCGCCGCGGCCCGGCGTCGTAGGCGTGGAAGCCCCGCCCGGACTTGCGCCCCAGCAGTCCGGCCTCCACCATCCGCTTCAGCAGCGGTGGCGGAGAGTACTGCGGCTCGCGGAACTCGGCGTACAGCGACTCGGCGATGGCCCGGGTGGTGTCCAGTCCGATCAGGTCCGCCAGGGCCAGCGGGCCGAGCGGGTGCGCGCAGCCGTGGACCATGGCCCGGTCGACGTCCTCGGCGGTGGCGCCGCCCGACTCGACCATGCGGACCGCTGCCAGCAGGTACGGCACGAGCAGCGCGTTGACCACGAATCCCGCCTTGTCCCGGGTCCGTACGACCTCCTTGCCGAGGGTGTCCGTCACGAAGGTCTCGGCACGTGCCGCCGTGGCCGGGGAGGTGAGCAGCGACGGCACGAGTTCGACCAGCGGCAGCACCGGTACGGGGTTGAAGAAGTGCACGCCGACGACGCGCTCGGGGCGGCCGGTCGCGGCGGCCAGCCGGACGATGGGGAGCGAGGAGGTGTTGGTCGCCAGGACGGCGTGCTCGCCGGTGACCACGGCGTCGAGGCGGCTGAACACGTCGCGCTTCAGCGCCTCGTCCTCCGCGACGGCCTCGATCACCAGATCGTGCTCGTGCAGGGCCTCGATCCGGTCCACCACCGTGATCAGCGCAGCGGCACCCGCGTGCTGCTCGGCGGTGAGCCTGCCGCGGGCGGTGGCCCGGTCGAGTGAGCGGCCGATGCGCAGCCGGCCCGCCTCGGCCGCCCGCGCATCGCGTTCCACCACCGTCACCGGCACGCCGGCCCGTGCGCAGACCTCGGCGATTCCCGCGCCCATGAGGCCGCAGCCGACGACCCCGACGCGTTCGATGCCGGTCATGGGTGTTCCTCCCGGTGCGACGGGTCAGGCGAGGGGCGAGGACGTGGGCAGGTCCAGGACCCCGGTCCCGCGCTTGATCAGTTCGTTGGCGATGATCAGGCGCTGGATCTCGGAGGTGCCCTCCCAGATCCGGTCCACGCGCAGCTCGCGGTACATGCGCTCGACGGCGTACGTACGGTCGTAGCCACGGCCGCCGTGGATCTGCAGGCAGCGGTCGATGACCCGGCCCGAGGCCTCGCTCGCGGAGAGCTTGGCGATGGCCGCCTTGGCGTGCAGCGTCTTGCGGTCCCCGGGCGAGGCCTGGTCGATCTCCCAGGCGACCTGGTGGGTGTAGGCGCGGTTGACGGCGATGTCCACGGCGCAGTCGGCGAGCATGCCCTGGATCAGCTGGTACGAGGCGATCGGCGCCCCGAACTGCTCCCGCTCCACGGCCCAGTCGCGGGCCAGCTCCAGCGCCCGCTCCGCCGCGCCCGTGGTCCGTGCCGCGATCATCAGGCGCTCCTCGGTGAACCAGGAGCGGGTGATGTCGTAGCCCTCGCCGATGCCGCCGAGCACGGCGTCCTCGTCGACCTGGACGTCGGTGAAGGTGAACTCGGGGTGTTCGTAGACGAAGGTGTGCATGAAGCGGGGCACGCGCGTCATCTCGATGCCGGGTGTGTCCTTGTCGACGAGGAAGAGCGTGGGCGCGCGCTCCGGGCCGGCCGCGGCGAGCACGATCATGAAGTCGGCGTGGTCGCCCACGGTGACGAACCACTTCTCGCCGTCGAGGACCCAGCCGCGGTCGTTCCTGGTCGCGGTGGTGGCGAGGTGCTGCGGGTCCGAGCCGGCGCCGGGCTCGGTGACGGCGTAGCAGTCGCGCCGTTCGCCCTTGATCACCGGGATCAGGAAGCGCTCGCGCTGGGCGGGGGTGCAGAACCTCAGCGCGTTGGCGGGCCGCCACACCATGTCCCAGAGTGCACCGGTGAGGCGTCCCAACTCCTCCTGCACGGTGGCCTGTTCGGCGATGGTGAGGCCGGCTCCGCCCCACTCGGCGGGCATGTTGACGGCCTGCAGCCCCGCGTCGAGGACCGCGTCGCGGACCTTGGCGTGGACGTCGGCGGTCAGGCCGTTGTCCTCCTCGCACCGGAGCTCGTAGCCGGCGATGAAGTCGGTGAGGGCGCGGGCGTCGGCCTTGAGCCGTGCCTGGCGCGGGGTGAGACGGAAGTCCATGGAGGTCCTCGAGGTGGCTGCTGGACGGGCGGGTTCGGGGATGCGCGGGCGGGGCGCGGAGTCAGGGGGTGGGCAGGGCCAGGGCACGGGTGCCGCGCTTGATCAGTTCGTTGGCGATGATCAGGCGCTGGATCTCGGAGGTGCCCTCCCAGATCCGGTCCACGCGCAGCTCGCGGTACATGCGCTCGACGGGGTAGGTGCGGTCGTAGCCGCGTCCGCCGAAGATCTGCAGGCACCGGTCGGCGACCCGGCCCGCCGCCTCGCTGGCGGAGAGCTTGGCCGTGGACGCCTTCGCGTGCAGCGTCTTGCGGTCGGTGCCCGGCTGGTCGGCCTCCCAGGCGACCTGGCGGGTGTAGGCGCGGTTGACGGCGATGTCCACGGCGCAGTCGGCGAGCATGCCTTGGATCAGCTGGTACGAGGCGATCGGCGCCCCGAACTGCTCCCGCTGCACGGCCCAGTCGCGCGCCAGTTGCAGCGCGCGCTCGGCGGCGCCGACCGTGCGGGCCGCGATCATGAGGCGTTCGTCGGTGAACCATTCCTTGGTCAGCTCGTAGCCGTTGCCGACGCCGCCGAGCACGTCCTCGTCGGCCACGAAGACGTCGGTGAAGGTGAATTCGGGGTGGCCGTTGACCGCGGAGTGCATGAAGTGCGGCAGCCGGGTCAGCCGCACGCCGGGCGCGGACTTGTCCACGAAGAACAGCGTGGGCAGCCGGTCCGGTCCCGCGTCCGCCTGCACCAGCAGGAAGTCGGCGATGTCGCCGCAGGTGACGAACCACTTCTCGCCGTTGAGCAGCCAGCCGCCGTCGGTACGGACGGCGGTGGAGGTGCCGGAGGAGGGGTCGGAGCCGGCGCCCGGCTCGGTGACGGCGAAGGCGTCGAAGCGCTCCCCGCGGATCACGGGCAGCAGGTACTTCTCGCGCTGCCGCTCGTCGCCGTGGGCGAGGACGTTGGCGGGCCTCCAGGGGATGTCCCAGAGGCAGTTGGTGACCTTGCCGAACTCCTCCTCCACGATGACCTGGTCCAGGAGGCCGAGCCCGGCACCGCCCCACTCCGCGGGCATGTTGATGGCGTAGACACCGGCGTCCATGGCGGCGCGGGTCAGTTCGGTCACCAGGTGCTGGGGCAGGGGGCCGCCGGCCTGCTCGGACCGGTCCTCGTAGCGCATGAGCAGCCGGGCGTACGCGGCGGCACGACGTTTCAGGTCGGCCTGTTCGGGGGTGTGGCGCAAGTCCATGGAAGCCTCCGGGGGCGGGCGGGCTGGGCTGGGGCGTCAGGCGAGTACGGCCCGGGAGTCCAGGGCGAGGACCCCGTCCGGGCGTACGAGAAGCGGGTTGACCTCGAGCTCGGCGATCTCGGGGTGGGCGGCGGCGAACGCGGTGACGGTCTCGACGGCCGCCGCGGCCGCCGCGACGTCGACGGGCGGGCGGCCGCGCACGCCGTCCAGGAGCGCGGCGGTGCGCAGTCCGCGCAGCAGGCGCTGCGCGTGGGCGGCGGGCACGGGAGCGAGCGTGAAGGCGACGTCGTGCAGTGTCTCGGCCAGGACGCCGCCGAGACCCACCATGGCGACCGGGCCGAACCGCGGGTCGCGGTTGACGCCGACGATGAGCTCGATGCCGTCGGTGAGGTCCGCCATGACCTCGACGGAGCAGGCGGTCACGCCGAGCCGGGCGCGCATCTCCCGGTAGGCGGCGAGGAGTTCGGCGGGCCCCGCCAGGCCGAGCGCGACTCCGCCCGCGTCGGACTTGTGCAGGAGGTGGAGGGCCTTGAGGGCGTACGGTCCGGTCAGCTCCCGTGCCGCGATGAGCAGATCGGTCTCGTCGTGGATCGCACGGGCGGCGGGGAAGGCGAGTCCGGCGGCCTCCAGGGCGCCGCGGGTCTCCAGGTAGCCCACCTCGGCGAGCGGTGCGGCCGCCGGCGGCGGCAGCGGGGTGATGCCGGGGTGCGGGGCGCGCGGTGCCGTCGCGGCGAGGGCACGGGCGGCGTCCTCGGTGGCGCCGAAGACCGGGACGCCGGCGGCGGCGAGCGTACGGCAGCTGGGCGACTCGGGATACATCGACTGCACCACGAGGGGCTTCGCGGTGGCGCGGTGCCGGGCGGCGATGCGGCGCGCGGCCTCCTGCTCCCCCTCGGCGAGCGGTGTGCCGCCTCCGCCGAGCCCGCCCTCGGTGGCGGTGTAGCCGCCGAAGTAGCCGGTCATCAGGACGGCGTCGACCTCCTCGGCGGCCAGCAGCGCGTCCACGGCCGCCGCGTACGAGCCGGGGTCCTGCTCGCCCCTGCCGGCGAGGTCCACCGGGTTGGCGACGGCCGACTGTTCCCACAGGGTCTCCCGCAGCCGCCGGCGGGTGGGTGCGGGGAGTTCGGGCACCGCGAGGCCGGCGCTCTCCACGGCGTCGGCGGCCACGGCGCCGTGCCCGCCGCCGTCCGTGAGCACGGCGACCCGGCGGCCGGGTGCGCGCCGCCCCCCGCTCAACGCGGCCAGGGCCACGGCGAGTTCGCGTGGAGTCGCGGCCAGTTCGACACCGGCGTCGCGGCAGGCGGCGCCCACCACGTCGGCCGAGGTGGTCAGCGCGCCGGTATGGGACAGGGCGCTGCGCGCGGAGGCGTCGCCGCGGCCCGCGGTGAGCAGCACCACCGGTTTTCCCGCCGCGGCGGCCGCCTCGGCGAACGCCCGTCCGTCGGCGAAGTCCTCCGCGTAGACGGCGATGGCGCGGGTGCCCTCGTGCCGGGCGCAGTCGGCGAGCAGGTCGACGAGGGTGACGTCGGCCTGGTTGCCGAGCGAGACGAAGCGGGAGAAGCCCACACCGTGCGGGGCGAAGCGGAGCTGGAGTTCGAGCGCGAGGTTGCCGCTCTGGCTGAGCAGGGCGACGGCGCCGGGGGCGAAGGTGCCCGAGGCCAGGAACAGGTCGGTCGTGTTGTCGGCCAGGCCGAGGCAGTTGGGCCCGACCATCACGGCACCGGCGGCGCGCACCCGCTCGGCGACGGCGGCCTGGCGCGCCCTGCCCGCGTCGCCGGTCTCGGCGAAGCCTGCGGTGATCGCGACGATCGCCCGGGCGCCGCAGCCCAGGGCCTCGTCGACGGCGTCCTCGAAACCGCGGGCGGGCACGGAGATCACCGCGAGGTCGACGGGTGCACCGATCGCACTCAGGCTGGGCGCGGCGGTACGGCCGAGCACGGTGCCGCCGCGGCGGTTGACCAGGTGCACGGGGCGGCGATCGCCGGCGCGGACGGCCTGCGCGGCGATGGCATGGCCGTACTTGGCCGGGTCGTCGCTGGCGCCGACGACGGCGACGGAGACGGGGTCGAAGAGAGCCGACAGGTCGCGTCCCATCTCACTTCACCAGCCGCAGCGCGGAGTTGGGGCAGGCGGCGACCGCGGCGGCGGCGATCTCCTCGCCCTCGGCGGACACCTCGGCGACCCTCACCTGCGCATAGCCCCACTCGTCGAGGTCGATCAGCTCGGGCGCGGGTTCCTGGCAGAGGCCGTAGCCCTGGCAGCGGGTGGAGTCCAGCAGGAGTTTCATGGGGGCGGTCCTTTCGGGCGAGCGGACTTGCGGGTCAGGGCACGCGGACCGCGAAGCGGCGTCCGTCGTGCGGCAGGGGGAGCGCGCAGGCGCGGCACGGGGAGCCGCGGTGGGCGTCGACGCGGTCCGGGAAGTGGGCGAGCAGGGTGGCGACGGTCCGGGCGGCGGCGTCGAGCAGTCCGCAGGCGCCGCGGCCGGGCAACTGACTGGACCAGCGCAGGAGGTGAGCGGAGGCGTCGTCGCTCGCGGCACCTCGGGCGACGGCGGTGAGGGTACGGGCGAGCGCCCCGGTGCCGGACACGCACACCCCGCACTGCCGGGCGCTCTGTGCCGCCAGGTAGGTGACGGCCTCGGTGGTGACGGCGACCGGGCAGTCCTCGGGGTGCAGGAAGTGCAGCGCGCCGCAGCCGGGAGCGCCGCCCGCCGCCGGGCCGTCGTGGCCGAGCGGCAGGTCGCGCCACCCCGCACCGTGCAGGCCGCCGAACAGCCCGCCCAGCAGGACCGCTTCGGCCCTGCCGTGCCCGCGCAGATCGGCGAGGACCTTGAGGTGGGTACCGGCGGGCGCTTCCACGAGCGCGGCACCCGCCGCTCCGGAGAGCGTCACGAGATGCGCGCCGGCGATCCCGGCGGCCTCGTCCGGCCACGCGTGGATCAGCGCGACACGGGCCAGCGTCTCCACGTTGGCGACGAGGGTCGGCGCGCCGCCGACGCCGCGTTCGAACGGACGCGGGGGCTTCGCCGTGGGCAGGGCCGGTCCCCCGTCGATGCGCCGGACGACCGCGGTCTCCTCCCCCGCGACATAGGTGTGCTCGGTCCGTACGACCTCGACGGGCACGTCCGCGGGACGCTCGGCGAGGGCCCGCCGGACGGCCTGTTCGGCCTGTTCGTCGGAGAGATAGACGTACCCGCGTGCGGCACCGGTGACGGACGCGGCCAGCCGCAGCCCGTCCAGGACGACGTGCGGACGGTGCCGCAGCAGCCAGCGGTCCTTGACCGAACCGGGCTCGCCCTCCTCGCCGTTGGCGACGACGACGGGCCGCCCGCCCGCGTCCCGCACGGCGCGCAGTTTGACGGCGGCGGGGAATCCGGCACCGCCGCGGCCCCGCAGTCCGGCGGCCGCGATCCGGTCGAGCAGCCGGCCGGGTCCGGTCAGGGGCGTGCGGCCACCGGCGGCGCGATACGACGAGCCGTCCGCGGGTGCGGCCAGCAGGCCGGGCCGTCCTTCGGGCAGGAGGGAGAGGACGCCGGTCATGCGACGCTCCGCCGCCCGGAACGGAGTGTGCCGTGCGGGCGGGACCTGAGGCGCGCCAGCGCTCCCTCCAGGGCACGCCGTTGGCCGGCGGTGCGGTCGTGGCCGGGGCCGGGCAGGCCGATCAGCATGCGGTGGTGGTCGAGGACGACCTCGCCGGCCAGGAGCGCCGGCCGGGGGTCGGCGGGCGCGGGCAGCGCCGCCGCCTCGACGACCAGGTCGGTGACCTCGCCGAGGTAGCGCAGCCAGCCGCGCTGGGTGCCGCGCAGCACCAGCCGCTCGACGCGCCGCCGCTCGGCGGCGACGAGGGCCGTCGGCGGGCGGCGGGCGGCCCGGGCCCGCAGGGCGGCCACCGCGGCGGGCAGTTCCTGTTCGGGCTCGGGTGTGAGACCGAGCCATACGAGACTTCGGCGAGCGTTCATGGTGCCTCCGGAGGCGCACCGGCTCCGGGTGTCCGGAGTCGGGTGGCGGTGGCGTGGACCGTCGCAGATTCGCGGTCCGGCGGACGGCGCCGGGGAGCCGTCCAGGGGCTCGGGCGATCCGTCTCACCACGAGACTAACTAATCAATTAGTCAGGCCACAAGTCTTGACTTGCCCCTCCCGCCCCCTCACTCTGACTAATCAATCAGTCAGCCGGACTGCGGCAGGTCAGCACCCCCGCACCTGTCGCGCACCGGGTCCGGCTACGTCCCCAGCCTCACCGCCCATCGCCGCCGCCGCGGCGCGGAGGAGGACCACCCCATGCACCCCTCGACCACCCGGGCAGCCGCTCCGTCCCCGGCTCCGCCGAAGACGCCCCCCGAACCGGCCGGGCCCCCGGCCCAGGGGCACCCCGGGGAAGCGCTCGCCGCCCGCCACTACACCGACCCGGCCGTCGCCGCGGCCGAGACCGAGCGCATCTTCGCCCGGTCCTGGCAGCTGGTCTGCCACGAATCGGACCTGCCCGGCCCGGGCGCACGCCTCGCCGCCACCGCGGCCGGGCGGGAGGTCCTCGTCGTACGCACCGAGGACGGCACGCTCACCGCCCACCTCAACGTCTGCCGGCACCGCGGCACCCGCCTGGTCACCGCGCCCGAGCCGTCGGGCAAGGCGATCCGCTGCCCGTACCACGGCTGGACGTACAAGCTGGACGGACGGCTGGTCGGCGCCCCCGAAGCGCGCCGGATTCCCTGCCTGGACAAGCCACGGCTCGGCCTGCACCCGGTCAACGTCGAGTCCTTCCTCGGCTTCGTCTTCGTCAACCTCGACCTGGAGGCCACCCCGCTCGCCGAGAGCTGCGCCGGGCTCGCCGAGGCCGTCGGCCACTACGCCGGGCCCGGCCTGGTCCCCGTGGGCAGGCACCGCATCCACGACCTGGCCGGCGGCGAGGAGCAGCCCGCCAACTGGAAGGTGATCGTCGACAACTACCTCGAGGGCTACCACGTCCCCGTGGCGCACCCCTCCCTGATGCGGCTGCTCGACTACCAGGCGTACACGGCCGACGTGCGGGAGAACTACGTCCTGTTCGAGTCGCCGCTGCGCGACAAGCCCTCGTCGAACTGGACCGAGCGGCTCTACCAGCGCCTCGCGACGCCGATGCCGGGCCTGACCGAGGCGGACCGGCGGGTGTGGCGGTACGCCGTGATCTATCCGAACACGCTCATCGACTTCTACCCTGACCACGTGCTCGCGTGGACCGCCCTGCCCACCGCCCAGGACCGGGCGGCGACCCCGGCCGCCTTCTACACCCGGCACGGCGAGAGCGTCCGCACCCGGCTGGCCCGCCGGCTGAACATCCACATCGGCTGGGGCACCAACGACGAGGACGTGGAGCTGGTCAAGCGCGTGCAGGACGGCCTGACCACGCCCGGTTACGAGCCGGGCCCGCTCTCGCAGCGCGAGGCGGCCGTGGGCTGGTTCGCCCGCCGCGTCCGCGACGATCTGGAGGGGGCCACGCCGTGACGACCTCCCGCGCGCCCTTCGCCGTATGCCCGCGGACGGGCTTATCCCTCCCCCGCTGACGCACGCCCGCACCCTTACCAGACCGGTCCCTTCCACGGAGTCAGGGCCTCCGTCGAGCCGACCAGCCGGTCCAGCCCTGGAGCACTGCCGTTCCTCGACGGAGAGGACGTTCGATGCCCCCCGAGGTACCCCCACCGACCCGACGTGCCGTACTGCGGGCAGGCGCCTGCGGCCTGCTCGGCGCCGCGGCCGGCGGCTGCGGGTTCATGCCCGCGAAAAGACCCGACGCGCAGCAGCTCGCACCCGTCAAGGCGCGCGTCGACGGCGATCTCATCTACTTCAACTGGGCCGACTTCGTCGACCCGTCCGTGTTCAAGGGCTTCGAGAAGGAGTACGGCGTCAAGGTCGTCCAGTCGAACTTCGACTCGATGGAGGGCATGGTCGCCAAGCTCAACGCCGGCAACCGCTACGACATCGTCTTCCCCACCGCCAAATGGGCCCAGCGCCTGGTCCGCGGGGGCCGCCTGCGCCGTATCGACCACGCTCAGCTGTCCAACGCCCCGGCCGTGTTCGGCAGGCACTCGTACTTCACCGATCCCTGGTACGACCCCGGCTCCGCGCACACCGTCCCCTTCACGGCGTACAAGACCGGCATCGGCTGGCGCCGGGACCGGATCGGTGAACTGACCGACTCCTGGAAGGACCTGTGGAACGACAAGGCCAAGGGGAAGGTCTTCCTGCTGGACGACCGCGACGAGGTGCTCGGCATGGGCGCCCTCGAACTCGGCCTGGGCGTCAGCACCGGCGACCGGGGCGACCTGGACCGCATCACCGCCCTGCTGAGCAGCCTGCGCCCGCGGCTGCGCGGCTTCTCCAGCGACAGCTACAACAACCTCCTCAACGGCAACGCCCTGATGACGCAGGCGTGGAGCGGCGACATGGCCGCCATGCTCAACCAGGCCAAGGACCCCTCGGTGTTCGGCTTCCAGGCCCCCAGGGAGGGGACGCCGATCAACTCCGACTGCTACGCCATCCCGTGGAACGCCCCCCACCCCGGCACCGCGATGCTCTTCATCGACTACATGCTGCGGCCGGAGAACGTGAAGAAGAACATCGAGTACATCGGCTACCCGATGCCGGTGGCCGGCTCCGAGAAGGTCTACGCCGAGCTGGTCAAGCCCTTCCCCGAGTGCCTGGTCACCGAGGACGAACTGAAGGCGGACCTGTTCTTCCGCAACGGCACCCGCGCCGCGGAGGACGCCCGCGACACCGCCTGGACCCATGTGAAGGCGGGCTGACCCATGACCCTGATCCGACCTTCCGCACGCACCCGCCGCCGCGACACCTCGGGCCACCGGATGTGGGTCTGGTTCATGCTGCCGGGCACGCTGTGGATGACCGCCTTCCTGATCGCGTCACTTGCCCTGGTGGCCGTCCTCGCGGTCGGCACCACCGACGAACTCGGCAACCCCCGCTTCGGCTTCGACCTGTCCGGCGTGCGCGCCCTCGCCGACCCCGCCTACACCGAGGTCCTCGCCCGCTCCCTCGGCTACGCCCTGCTGACCTGCGCGATCTGCCTGCTGATCGCCTACCCGGTGGCGTACACGATCGCCCTGTACGGCGGCCGCTACAAGCACGCGCTGATCGCCGCGATCGTCGTGCCGTTCTTCGCCAACTACCTGGTGCGGATGTACGGCTGGTCGGTGGTCCTGTCCGACGACGGGCCGGTGCTGCGCACCCTGCGCGCCGTGGGACTCGCCGGTTCCGGCACGAAGATCCTCAACACCGGTGTCGGCGTGGTCGCGGGACTCGTCTACGGCTTCGTCGTCTTCATGGTCATCCCGCTGTACGCGGCCCTGGAGCGCCTCGACGTCTCCCTCATCGAGGCCGGCCGCGACCTGTACGGCGGCCCGGTGCGCACCTTCCTCTTCGTCACCCTGCCCGCCACCCGGCAGGGCGCGGCGGCCGGCCTCGTCCTCGTCTTCCTGCCCGCCATGGGCGACTTCGTCAGCGCGCAACTCATGGGAGGGCCGGACCAGATCATGATCGGCAACCTCATCCAGGACAAGTTCTTCCAGGGCCAGAACTGGCCGCTGGGCTCGGCGCTCACCATGCTCCTGATGCTGGTGCTGCTGATCGGGATGTTCGGCTATCTGCGGCGCACCCGCAAGGACGAGGCGGAGGCCCGCCGATGACCATGGTCAAGCAACCCGCCACCACCACGCAGGCCCGCCCGGCCGCCGGGTCGCGCACCCGCCGTGGCCGCGCCGATCGCAGGCCGCGCGTCCTCATCGCGGTCACGGCGCTCTTCTTCGCGCTGCTCTACCTGCCCATCGCCGTCGTGGCGCTGTTCTCCTTCAACTCCAAGAAGTCCCTGACCGTCTTCGGCGGATTCAGCCTGCGCTGGTACCGCGCCTTCGTCCACGACGACGTCCTCGTCGCGTCGCTCACCACCAGCCTGCGCATCTCCCTGGTGGCGATGGCCGGTTCGGTCGTCCTCGGCGTGGCCCTCGCCCTCGGCCTGGTCCGCTGCCGCACCCGGCTCGGCTCGCTCGCCGGCCTGATCATGCTGGTGCCGCTGATCACACCCGAGATCGTCACCGGCGTCGCCTCGATGCTGCTGTTCAAGGGCCTGGGCATCACCCTGTCCACCGGCACGGTGATGCTCGCCGAGATCACCTTCTCCATCTCCTACGTCACCGTCGTCCTGCGCTCCCGGGTCGCCGCGCTGAACCCGGAGGTGGAGGAGGCCGCGATGGACCTGGGGGCCACCCGCTGGCAGGCGGTGCGCCTGGTGACCCTGCCGGCCCTGCTGCCCGCGATGCTCGCCTCGGCCGTACTGATCTTCGCGCTGGTCTTCGACGACTTCGTGCTCGCCTACTTCACCACCGGCGTCGACCCGCAGCCGCTGTCGGTGCGGATCTACTCGGCGATCCGCTTCGGGGTGCAGCCCACCATCAACGCGGTCGGCACCCTGATGCTCGCGGGCTCCATCGCCCTGATCGCCCTGGCCCTGTTCATCCCGCGCCTCTTCGGCCGCCGCGGCGGCCTCGACATCCTCTCCGGAGAGTGAACCCCATGGACGCGACCCCCGCTGTCCGGCTCGACGGCGTCTCCAAGCAGTTCGCGGACTCCTACGCCGTCCACCGTCTCGACCTCGACATCGAGGCCGGCCACTTCTTCTCGCTGCTGGGCCCCTCCGGCTGCGGCAAGACCACCTCGCTGCGCATGATCGGCGGGTTCACCGACCCCACCGAGGGCTCGGTGCTGCTGGCCGGCGAGGACGTGACCGACCTGCCGCCCAACCGGCGCAACGTCAACACCGTCTTCCAGAGCTACGCCCTCTTCGACCACCTCAGCGTCGCCGACAACGTCGGCTTCGGTCTCAAGCGCACGGGCGTGGCCAAGAGCGAGATACGCCAACGCGTCGGTGAGATGCTGGAGTTGGTGCAGCTCGACGGCCTCGCCGGCCGCAGGCCCCGCACCCTCTCCGGCGGCCAGCGCCAGCGCGTCGCGCTCGCCCGGGCCCTCGTCAACCGGCCCGCCGTGCTGCTGCTCGACGAGCCGCTGGCGGCCCTCGACCTGAAGCTGCGCCGCCAGATGCAGGTGGAGCTCAAGCAGATCCAGCGCGAGGTCGGCATCACCTTCGTCTTCGTCACCCACGACCAGGACGAGGCGCTGACCATGTCCGACCGCATCGCCGTGATGAACGAGGGCCGCATCGAACAGTGCGGCACCCCCGAGGACGTCTACGAGCACCCCGCCAGCCGCTTCGTCGCCTCCTTCATGGGCACCTCCAACCTGATGACCGGCACCTACCGCGACGGCCGGGTCGCCCTGGAGCAGGGCCCCGCGCTGGCCGTCGGCACCCGGTCCGGGATCGGCGACGGCACCGCGGTCAGCGTGTCCGTGCGCCCCGAGAAGATCTGGCTGTCCGACTTCGAACCGGGGATGTCGAAGCTGCGCGGTCAGCTCCGCGAGACCGTCTACAGCGGCCCGACCACGACGTATCTGATCGAACTCGCCCCCGGCGTGACGCTGTCGGTGCTGGAGCAGAACACGGACCGCGCGCGCATGGAGGACCGCTGGAGCGGCGGCGAGACCGTGGAGCTCGGCTGGCGTCCCGAGCACTGCCTGGTCCTGGCCTGAGCCCGCTCCCTCCCCGATCGAAAGCGACATCCATGCATCACGACGTGATCGTGCTCGGCGCCGGTCTCGCCGGGCTCTGCGCCGCCCGCGACCTGGCGGCCGCCGGCACCGACGTGCTCGTCCTGGAGGCCCGGGACCGCGTCGGCGGCCGGGTCGAGCAGACCCGCACGCCCGACGGCCGTACCGTCCAGCTCGGCGGCGAAGTGGTCGGCCGGGGACACACCGCCTATCTCGGCCTCGCCGAGGAGCTCGGCCTGGAGCTGACCCCCAGCTACGTCGCCGAGCCCGGCCGCATGACCCGGGCCACGCCGGAGGGGCTCTCGGCCGGTGAACCGCCGCACTGGTTCGGCCCCGGTGACACCGCCCAGCACGAGAAACTCAGCAGGGAGTTCGGCGCACTGGCCGCCACGGTCGACCCGGACGACCCCTGGTCGCACCCCGACGCGGCCGCCCTGGACCGCCTCTCCGTCGCGGGCTGGCTGCGCTCCCGGCAGGCCTCCCCCGCCGTGGTGCGCCTGTGGGACATCGGCCAACTCGCCCTGGCCGGCGGCTCCTACGAGCGCATCTCGCTGCTGGCGGCCCTGCGCAAGAGCGCCGCGGTGCCCGGTGCGGCCACGGGCGACTACGACTACGACGACTGGGAGGGACTGCGGCTGGCCGAGGGTTCCGCGACGCTCGCCGAGGTGATGGGCCGCGAACTGGGCCCGCGGGTCCGGCTCGGCGCGCCCGTCGCCGCGATCGGCATCCGCCCCGGCCGGTGCGGCGTGCGCCTGGCCACCGGGGAGATCCTCACCGCGCACGCCGTGGTGAGCGCCCTGCCGGTGGGACCGCTGCGGTCGGTCGCCGTCACCGGCGTCAGCGAGGCCCGCCTGGCCTCCCTGCACCGTCAGCGCCACGCCGTCGCCGCGAAGTTCGCCGCCGTCTACGACGACCCCTTCTGGCGCGCCGACGACCTCGACGGCCTCTCGGAGTCCGAAGGCGTCCTGGGCAGCACCTGGCCGCAGAGCGAGGGCATCCTGTCGGCACTCGTCCCTCCCGAGCGCTACGGCGTCCTGCTGGGCACCCCGGCGCACCTGCGCATCCCGGAACTCCTGGCCGAGGTGGGCGCCCTGTTCGGGGACAAGGCGCTCCATCCGGCCTCCTGCCATCTGCGCCTGTGGGGCACCACCCCCTGGACCCAGGGCTACGTCACCCAGTGGCCGCCGGGCGAGGTCATGGCGGTCGGCCCGCTGCACGGCACGCACGAACCGCCGTTCTACGTCTGCGGTTCCGACCAGTGGGTCGCCGGATACATGGAGGGTGCCGTCCGCACCGGCCGCGCCGCGGCGAAGGAGGCGCTGCGCCGTGGCTGACCGCCTCAACCACGTCGCCGGCGAGGAGGTGCCCGCCGCCTCCCACCGCACCCTGGCCCTCATCGACCCCGCCGCCGGCCTCCCGCACGGCACGGCTCCGCTCTCCGGTCCCGAGGACGTGGACGTGGCCTGCCGCGCGGCCCGGAGGGCGTTTCCCGGCTGGGCGGCCACGCCTCCGGGACACCGGCAGACCGCGCTGCTGCGCATCGCGGACGCCCTGGAGCGCGAGGCGGACGCGCTGGCGGACGCCGAGGTGACGGACACGGGGAAGCCGCGCGCCCTGTTCCTGGCGGACGAACTCCCCGCGGTCGTCGACGTGTTGCGGTACTTCGCGGGGGCCGCCCGCAACCTGCCGGGCGCGGCGGCCGCCGAGTACACACCGGGCCGTACCTCGGTCCTGCGCCGTGAGCCGGTCGGTGTCTGCGCGCAGATCACGCCGTGGAACTACCCGCTGATGATGGCGGTGTGGAAGATCGCGCCCGCGCTGGCCGCCGGCAACACGGTCGTCCTCAAACCGTCCGACACCACGCCGTCGTCGGCCGTGCTCCTGGCCCGGCTGGCCGCCGAGCACCTGCCGCCCGGTGTGCTGAACGTCGTGTGCGGCGACCGGGACACGGGCCGCTCGCTCGTCGCCCACCCGCTGGTCCGGCTGGTCGCCGTCACGGGCAGTGTCCGCGCCGGCCGGGAGATCGCCGCCGCCGCGGCGGCGGACCTCAAGCGGCTCCACCTCGAACTCGGCGGCAACGCCCCTGTGTTGATCCACGAGGACGCCGATCTCGACGACGCCGTGCAGCAGTTGTCGTCCCTGGCCTTCTACAACGCGGGCCAGGACTGCACGGCCGCCACCCGGATCCTGGTGCACCACCGGGTGCACGACACCTTCCTGTCCGCCTTCGCCGAACGGGCCGCCGGGCGGCGGCCCGGAGCGCCGGACGACGCGCACGCCGACTTCGGCCCGCTCGCCAACGCCGCGCAACTCGCCGCCGTGGGAAGAATGCTGGAGCGGCTGCCGGAGCATGCGGAGGTCGTCGCGGGAGGTGCGTCACTGCCCCGGCCCGGCTACTTCCACCAGGCCACGGTGGTGGCGGGGGTGCGGCAGCGGGACGAGATCGTGCAGGGCGAGGTGTTCGGGCCCGTCGTCACCGTCCAGCCCTTCGCCGACGAGTCCGAGGCGCTGCGTCTGGCCAACGACGTCCCGCAGGGGCTCGCGGCGAGCGTGTGGACGCGCGACCACGACCGTGCGATGCGGGCGGGCCGCGCCCTGGACACGGGCATCGTCTGGGTCAACACCCATGGCACGACGGTCTCGGAGATGCCGCACGGCGGGGTGCGCCACTCCGGCCACGGCAGCGACCTGTCCCTGACCGGCCTGCTGGACTACACCCAGGTCAAGCACGTCATGCTGTGACGGCCAGGTCACACCACCGGCGGCCGCCGTCGCCTCCCGCGGCTGCCGGCCGTGGAGCGCGGGCTCAGAGCTTCGCGCCGAAGTCCTGTGTCCACCACGGGCCGCCCGAGCCCCGGTGGACGCCCACGCCGATGTCCTTGAACGAGCAGTTGAGGATGTTGGCGCGGTGGCCGGGGCTGTTCATCCAGGACTCCATCACCGCCTGCGGGGTCTGCTGGCCCTGGGCGATGTTCTCGCCGTACGTCGACCACCGGTAGCCCGCGGCGGTGATGCGCTGCCCGGGGTCGGCGCCGTCCGGGTTGGTGTGGTCGAAGAAGTCGCGGGCGGCCATGTCGTCGGAGTGGCCCTGCGCGGCCTCCTCCAGCTGCGGGTCCTCGGTGAGCGCACCGCAGCCGGCCTTCGCCCGCTCCTGGTTCACCAGCGCGACGACCTGAGCGACGGTGTCGGACGGCGTGGACGACGCCTGCGGTGCGGCGAGCGGGCTCCGGGTGGGGGTGGCCGACGCCCGCGGGGTCGGCGCGGCCTTCTTCGCCGGGTGCGTGGTCGCGGGCGCGGTGGCCTTCCTGGTCCTGGACGGGGAGGGCGGCGCGGAGGCGGAGACGGACGGGGAGGGCTCGGCGGCGCTCGATTCCGAGAGATCCGCGACGGGCGCGTCCGCGGCCCGTTCCGCGGTCGTCCCCTCGGTGCCTCCGGTCCCGTTGTCCGTGCCGAAGTACCAGAGGCCGCCGCCCGCCACGCAGGCCGCTACGACCGCGCCGCCGACGGCCCGGCGCCGGTTGCGGCGGCGCCGGCGTGCCTCGCTGCGCGAAACGTTCCGGCGCCGGCCGGCGCGGTGTCCGCCGTGGCGTCGTGGGGCGGCCGCGCCGGCAGCCGGGCCCTCGACGGCCATCCCCGCCTCGGCCATCGCGCCGCACGCGACGCGCACGTTCTCCCGCAGCAGGGGGGCCACGGCGACCAGCGCCAGCCCGGCCAGGAGTCCCTCCGCGGGCATCAGCCCGCTCCACAGCCCGGAGCAGCGGACACAGCCGCGGGCGTGCCGGGCTATGCGCTTGCGCCACAGCGCCGAGGGCCGGCCGTCCCAGGCCCCGAGCATGCCACGCAGCTCCGGGCACGGCGGCTGCGCGTCGAGGGCCCGCACCACCACGCGGGCCGCCTCCAGCTGCGCCTTCATCCGCTGCACCCGTACGGCCGTGTGCTGCGCGGACAGTTCCAGCGCGGCGGCGACCTCGGTGCGGGTCAGCTCGCCGGCGCATTCCAGCCACCACAGGGAGAGCAGCCCCCGGTCGTCCGGCTCCAGCCAGCGGGTGGCGCGGGCGGTCTCCTGCCGCTGACCCGACAGCTGGAGCTGGACCAGGGTCAGGTCCACGAAGTCGGCACCCGGGTCCGCGAGTTCCACGGCCTCCTCCACCCCGCCCGCCGCCGGCCCGCGGTCGTGCCAGTGCTTGCGGACCTCGTTCATGGCGATCGCCACGAGCCAGGAGCGGAAGCTCTCCGGGGTGCGCAGTCCACCGAGTCCGTCCAGTGTCCGCAGCATGGTCTCCTGGACCACGTCGTCGACGTCGACCGAGCCGTTCAGGGCCCGGCCCACGATGTTGTAGACGAGCGGGAGATACGCACTGACCAGGGCGTCCTGAGCTTCCGGATCGCCCCCTCGGGCGGCGGCCACCAGGGCCGCCGGATCCACCGTGCGCTGTGTACTCATGAAAGGTTCCCGTCCTCGACGTCGAACGATCCTGCCCGATACCTGGGAGACCGTTCGGCCGGTCCCGGATAACAGTTCTTCGGACAGGTGCGCCAAGAGGCACGGGTGGGACGCGTGTTGTCCCAGCTCAGAGTGGGACACCACGGTGTGGGGGTGTGGCGAGGCTCACAGCATCGGGGGGCGGTGTCCGCGGCGCCGCCTTCGTGGGGCGCCCGGCCGCGCCCGCGCGCGGCCGGTCACTCCGGCCAGTCCGAGTCCTCGACGACCTCCACGAAGGCGCCGCGTACGAAGCCAGCACGAAGTGGGCCAGGACGTCCGCCTTGACGTTGCCGAACGTCCTGCCGGGACGGTCCTTGACGCCCTCGGTGAACGCCTCGAGGATACGGTTCTCTCGGCACCACCCCGACGCAGTACCGCAGGCGCTTCGCGACGACGCGCCCGCGGGAAGCACCGGGCTAGGACCTGGGCGCATCGGGGCATCGGGGCCCCGCCTTCGTGCGGCGGTCACACCAGCCCGAGGTCGAGCATCGTGTCGGCGACCTTGACGAAGCCCGCGATGTTCGCGCCGGCGACGTAGTTGCCCGGCGCCCCGTACTCCTCGGCCGTCGCCCGGCAGGTCGTGTGGATGCCGGCCATGATGGCGGCCAGCCTGCGGTCGGTTTTCTCGAAGGTCCACGCCTCGCGGGCGGCGTTCTGCCGCATCTCCAGGGCCGAGGTGGCCACGCCGCCGGCGTTGACGGCCTTGCCGGGGCCGAAGGCGACGCCCGCGTCCTGGAACCGCCGTACGGTCTCGGGGGTGGTGGGCATGTCGGCGCCCTCGGCGACCGCGATCACGCCATTGGCCGGACGGTCACGGACGTACCTCCTTGTACGGCGGGGCACGCTCATGTACGGAAGATCGCAGGGCCGGTACTCAGCGGACGCCGGGCCGCCGGCGCGGCCGGCGCCGTCAGAAGGCGGAGTTGGCGAACCAGTCGGCCAGCAGCCCCCCGTCCCCGTCGTGCGTGAAGGCGGCGCCTTCCCAGTTCAGGCGGCCGTAGACGAGCAGGAGCAGATCGGCCGCGGATCCCCGGACCGTCGCATCGGCGCTGCCCGCGGCCGCAGGGGCCGCGTCCAGTCCGAAGCCGTCGGGCCGCAGGCGGACGAGCCAGGCGTCGTCCCCGTCGGTCGTACGGAAGAGGAGTGCCCTGTCGGGAGCGCGCAGGTTGCTCACCTTGGGGGCGAAGAAGCCGGCGAAGGGCAGGTTGACGAGGAACTCGTCGATTGCGTCGACGGCGAGCGCGCGGTCGACGACGGGCCGGCGGCCGAGGGCGAGTTCGGCGTCGGCCCGGTGCAGCACCGTCTCGAAGAGCATGCGGCGCGCCCAGAAGCGGGCATGCTGGTCGGCGCCCCAGGCCCACATCGGCGTGTTCGGGTCGGTGGCCGCGAACGCGTCCTCGGCCACGGTCGCGCTCTGCGCCAGCCAGTCGGCATATCCGTCCTCCCGCTCGGGCAGGCGCAGATCCACCTCCCGCGTGCGCGGCGGTTCCTGGACACGCGCCTTCAACAGGACCGAGAACCAGCGCTGGACGCTGCCCGTGTGCTTGATCAGATCGGCCAGCGTCCAGCCGGGGCAGCCGGGAACCGCGGTGGCCGGGTCGGCGCCCTGGACCGCCGCGACGAACCGGGCGGTCTCCGCCGCGACCGCCCAGCGGTGATCGACCGGTGTGGCGACAGGGGGGTGGCCGGCGTGCTGGTGGGTGTTCATCGCGACGTGCCTTTCGGGGAAGCTGCGGGGGTCGGCCGTACGGCGGTGGCGGGCTGCGGACCGCCGTCAGGTCAGCTCAAGGACGAGCTTGCCGACGTTCTCGCCGCGGAAGAGCATGTTCAGTGTCTCGGGGAAGTCGTCCACGCTCCCCCGCACCACGTGCTCCTTGACCTTGACGCGGCCGTCGGCGATCCAGGCGGAGATGTCCTTGACGGCCTCGGGGTAGCGCTCGGCGTAGTCGAAGACGACGAAGCCCTCCATACGGGCGCGGCGCACCAGCAGGGTCAGATAGTTCGAAGGCCCCTTGACCGGGGTGGCGTTGTTGTACTGGCTGATCGCACCGCAGATCACGACGCGCGCGTGCATCGACAGGCGGGTCAGGACGGCGTCGAGGACGTCCCCTCCCACGTTGTCGAAGTAGACGTCGACGCCGTCGGGGGCGCATCGGCGCAGCGCCGTCCTGATGTCGTCGGCGCGGTGGTCGATCGCGGCGTCGAACCCGAGATCGTCGGTGAGCAGCGCGCACTTCTCCGGGCCGCCCGCGATGCCGACCACCCGGCAGCCCCTGGCCTTCGCGATCTGCCCCACGACGGTGCCGACGGCGCCGGCCGCGCCCGACACCACGACGGTCTCGCCGTCCTTGAGCGCGCCGACGTCCAGCAGCCCGAAGTAGGCGGTCATGCCGGGCATGCCCAGGGCGCCGAGAAAGTTCGACGGCGGGGCGAGCGAGGTGTCGATCTTCAGCACGCCCCGGCCGTCGGAGACCACGTGCTCCTGAACGCCGAACATGCCGACCACGTGGTCACCGGGCTGGAACTCGGGGTGGTGCGAAGCGGTGACCTCGACGACCGATCCGGCGCGCATCACCTCACCGATGCCCACGGGCGGCAGGTAGGAGGGGCGGTCGTCCAGCCAGCCCCGCATCGCCGGGTCCAGGGAGATGACGCGCGTCCGGCCTGCGAACTGCCCCGGGCCCGGTTCCTCCACGGGCCCGGAACAGTGCTGCCAGTCGTCTGGTTTCGCCTGTCCCACGGGGCGGGCTGCCAGACGGATCTGGCGGTTGGTCGCGGACATCGCGCCTCCTGTCGTTCAAAGCCTCGCAGCAGGGTACCGACCAGTCGGTATGAGTGGGTGGTGAGGTTGCCCACACACCTGGTTCGTCACGACGTGGATCTGTGGATCTGCTGCGAGGCCCGAGCGACGTCGCCGCGGAGCGCCCCCTGCCGGCCTACTTCGTCGGCGGGCCGAACTCCTTGCGGGTGTCGACCGGCCGGCCGAACAGCTGCCACCGCTCACCCTTGAACCGCATCAGCTGCATCGTCTCCAGCGGGAAGGCGTCGCCGTGTCCCGTGGACATGGTGATCCCGGGCAGCAGCAGGCCCACCCTCACGTTCTTCAGGTTGCGCACCGCGTCCCGCAGCCCCTCGCGGGTGGGGCACTTCATCGCGGACAGTGCCTTGTGCAGACTGGAGGCGACGGCCCAGCCGTAGGCGTTGAACTGGTTGCCCGGATCGGCGTCGGGCGCGTACTTGTGCAGCGCCTCCTTGTACGTCTTCATGTCGGCGTCGTCGGCCCACTGCGGGTCGGCGGGGTCCTTGAAGTAGGTCGCCGAGACCACGCCCTGCACGTTCTTGAGCCCGACGGGCCGCAGCACGGCGACCGACGAGGCCACGTTGTTCACGATGTGCAGCGGGTTCCACCGGGTGTTCCTGGCATCGGCGGCGAGGGCCTGGCTGGCGAACTTCGGCGTGGTGACGTCGAGCAGCACATCCGCCCCGGACCGGGCGAGCGTGGTCATCTGCGCCGACACGGAAGGGTCGGTGACCTCGTAGCTCTCCCGGGCGACCACCTTGACGCCGCTGCCGGCGACGGCCTTCTCGAACCCACCGAGCAGGTCCTTGCCGAAGTCGTCGTTCTGGTAGAGGACCGCGACCCTGGCCTTCGGCTTCTCGTCCTTGAGGTACTTGGCGTACACCCGCGCCTCGGCCACGTAGCTGGGCTGCCAGCCGATGGTCCAGGGGTGCTTGTCGTCCGTGCCCCAGGCGGAGGCGCCCGTGGCGACGAACGGCTGCGGCACCTTCTGCTGGTTCAGGTAGTCCCACACGGCCGCCGTGGACGGGGTGCCCAGGGTCTGGAAGACGGCGAAGACCTTCTCCTGCTCGACGAGTCTGCGCGCCTCCTCGACCGCCTTGGGCGGCTGGTAGCCGTCGTCGCGGACGACGAACTGCACCTTGCGGCCGTCTATGCCGCCCTTGCCGTTGACGTACTTGAAGTAGGCGGCCACGCCCTTGCTGATCGTGCCGTACGCCGAGGCGGGCCCCGACAGCGGGTAGATACCGCCCAGCTTGATGGTCTTGTCGGTGATGCCCGTGGTCTGCTGGCCCTTGCACGCGCCATCGGCGGCGGCGCCCTGGTCCGCCTGTCCACGCTGGCTGTTGCAGGCGGTCGCGGTGAGCAGGGCGGCGGTCGCGGCCGCGGCCGCCCGCAGAGCGGTCGTCTTGCGCATGTGCATCATTCCTTTTCCGTGCGGGGCGGTGCGCCCACGGGTTCGGCGTCGACAACTTCGGGGTCCGCAGGCGTGCCACCGGTCGCGGAAGGTCCGGACTCGGCGGGGGACGCCGGATGCGCGTCGGCTGCGGGTCCGGCCTCGAAGCCGGATTCGGCCCCGGGGCCGCGGCCGGCACCGGGTGTCCGGCCGAGGACGGCGGTGCGGGGGAAGCGGCGGCCCACCGCACCCAGGACACGGCCCGGCAGCCCGGCCAGTCCCGTCGGGGCCACGAACATCACGGTGATGATCAGCAGGCCGAACACCACTCCCGGCGCCGCCTCGCTGAGGTCCTGGGACACGCTCGGCACGTACATCACGAACGCCGCGCCCAGCAGCGGTCCGTACAGCGAGGCGAGCCCCCCGACCACCAGGCCGGCCAGCAGCGTGATGGACAGCACGAAACTGAAGGAGTCGGGCGAGACGAAGCCGATCACCCAGGTGTAGAGGCAGCCGGCGACGCCCGCGAACAGCGCGCTCCAGGCGAAGGCGAGGGTCTTGTGCAGCGACAGCCGCACGCCCATGACCTCGGCGGCGCTCTCGTTGTCCCGTACGGCGAGCAGCGCCCGGCCGACCCTGGACCGCAGCAGGTTGCGGGCGAGGAGCAGTGCCACCGCGGTCACGGCGAGGACGACGAAGTACGTCCACTGGTCCTCGGCCAGTCCGCTCCACGCGGGGGGCTGCAGCTTGTCGACGGTCAGCCCCATGGAGCCGCCCGTCAGCGGCTCTAGCCGCTTGAGCAGAGGGGGCAGGAACACGGCGAACGAGAGGGTGACCAGGGCCAGATACAGGCCGCGCAGCCGCAGGGCGGGGACTCCGAAGCCCAGGCCCAGCAGGAAGCATCCGGCGGCCGCGACCGGCAGGGTGGCCAGGTGACCGGTGTCGTACCGGTCGAGCATGACCGCCGCCGTGTAGGCCCCCGCCGCGAAGAAGGCGCCGTGGCCGAGCGAGATCTGACCGCCGAAGCCGACCAGCAGGTTCAGACCGGCCAGTGCGACGGCGTACAACAGCACCATGGTCAGCTGGAAGACCTGGAAGGGGGCGAAGTAGAACGGTGCGCCGACGGCCGCCGCCGCCGCGACCAGCACCGTGAGCGTGGCCCGCAGCCACCGGACCCGGTCGGTGCCGAGCGCCGCCGTGAGGGTGTTCATGCGCGCACCACCGCCGCCCGTCCGAACAGGCCCTGGGGCCGCACCAGCAGCACGCCCAGGATGATCACCAGAGGGACGCCCACCTTGAGGTCCGCGCCGACAACGTCGACGTATGCCCCGGTCAGCGTCTCGGCGACGCCCACGAACAGACCGCCGACGACCGCACCGACCGGGCTGTCGAAGCCTCCGAGGGTGGCCGCCGCGAACGCGTAGATCAGCACCCCGCCCATCATGTTCGGCTCCAGGAACAGCACCGGCGCGACGAGCACGCCGGACACCGCGCCCACCGTCGCGGCCAGTCCCCAGCCGAGCATCAGCACCCGGCCCACCCGGATGCCCGACAGCCGGGCGGAGGCCGGATTGCAGGCGACCGCCCGCATCACCAGGCCGACGGAGGTGTGCTGGAACAGCAGGTACAGCAGGCCCATCACGACCGCGACCACGCCCATGATCCCGAGCGTCGACCAGTCCAGCCGCACCCCGGCCAGGTCCAGCGCGCCGTCGGGGAACGGCTCGGGAAAGTCCTTCACGGTGAACGACCAGATGAGACCGGCCAGCGCGTTGACGAAGATGAACAGGCCGACCGTGACGATGACGACCGTGAGCTCGGGTGCGCCCTGCACGGGACGGATGACGATCCGCTCGACCAGCATGCCGCCGGCGAAGGACACCGCGAGAGTGACCGGCAGCGCCAGCCAGAACGGCATCCCGGAGGCCACCAACTGCCAGGCGACATACGTCGAGAGCATCGCCATCTCGCCCTGCGCGAAGTTGACGATCCCCGTGAACCGGTGGATCAGCACCAGGGCCAGCGCCAGACTGGCGTACACCGCGCCGGAGCCCAGCCCTTCCACCACCTGCTGGAGAAGATCGGTCACGGCGCTCACCCGGCCTTGCCGGTGCGGACGGAGACACCGAGGTAGACCTCGGCGACCTGCCGGTCCTCGCGGATCTGCGCGGCCGGCCCGGACAGCACCAGGCGACCGGCCTCCAGCACATGGGCCCGGTGCGCGATGCCCAGCGCGAGCTGTGCGTTCTGCTCGACTACGACCACGGTGGTGCGTTCCTCCTCGTTGACGGCACGGACGATCTCGAACAGTTCGCGGGTGACCAGCGGTGCGAGTCCCAGGGACGGCTCGTCCAGAAGCAGCAGCGAGGGCCGCATCATCAGCGCCCGGCCGATGGCGAGCATCTGCTGCTCGCCGCCGCTGAGGCTGCCGGCGTGCTGCCGGGAGCGCTGGCGCAGTCTGGGGAAGTAGCCGTAGATCCGTTCCAGGCCGGCTGTCACGGCCGCACGCCCGGCGCGGCCCCGCCGCCCGCGGCCGGTGCGCACATGGGCGCCGACGCGCAGGTTCTCCTCGACGGTGAGGTCGTTGAAGGTGCCCCGGCCCTCGGGCACGTGCGCCACGCCGAGCCTGGCGGCCTGCTCGGGCGAACGGCCCAGCAGTTCCGTACCGTCCAGGGTGACCGAGCCACGGCCGCGGACCACGCCGCACAGCGCCCGCAGTGTCGTGGTCTTGCCCGCGCCGTTGGGTCCGAGGACCGCGCACACCTCGCCTCGGGCGACAGAGAGGTCGAGACCCTGCAGCACACGGGCCTGGCCGTATCCGGCGTGCAGATCGCGGACCTTCAGGAACCCCGGCTCCGCACCGGCTGCGACCTCGCTCACGCGGGCACCCCCAGATACGCCTCGACGACGGCCGGGTCGCGCTGGATCTCCTCCGGCGAACCCTCGGCGATCGTGCGGCCGAAGTCGAGGCAGACCACCTTGTCGCACAGGCCCATCACGAATCCCATGTGGTGTTCGACCACCACGAGGGTGAGGTCGAAGTCCTCACGCACCGAGCGGACCAGATCCGCGAACTGGCCGACCTCGCCGTGACTGAGGCCGTTGACGGGTTCGTCGAGCAGCAGCAGGCGGGGCCGCACCGCGAGCGCCCGGGCGAGTTCCACGCGTTTGAGCGTGCCGAACGGCAGCCCGGCCGCGGGGTGGCCGGCGACGTCCGCCAGGCCGAGCCGCCGCAGCAAGTCGTCCGCCCGGTCACGCAGGTCCCTCTCCTCGCGCCGGACGCGGGGCAGCCGGAGCGCCGCGGCGAGATGTCCGGTGCGCCCCTGGCTGTGGGCACCGACCATGACGTTCTCCCGGACCGTGAGCCGGGGGAACAGTCCCAGGTTCTGGAAGGTGCGGGCGATGCCGCGCCCGGCCACGGCGTGCGGAGGCAGGGCGAGCAGGTCCTCGTCCTCGAACCGCATGCCTCCCTGGTCCGGAGTGCAGCGCCGGGTGAGGCAGTTGAACAAAGTGGTCTTGCCGGCTCCGTTCGGCCCGATGAGCCCCACGGCGGTGCCCGGCTCGACGGTGAAGGAGACACCGTCCAGCGCCGTGATCCCGCCGAAGCGCACGGTGATACCGTCCACCGCAAGCATGAGTGACGCCCCTTCCGACGTGCTGGGGGATGAGCGAGCGTCACAGTAGGTGGGGGTGTTCCGGGGACACATTGGTCGTGAGCACCCAACTTCGCGGTCGCCGAACTGTGCGCCGCGCACAGGTGTCGGAAGACGGCCCGCCCTCAGCCTGTTGACGGAGCACGAGCCGAGCGGTCACGATCTGCGCCATGCCTCGCGGTCCTGCCCTGGGCACTTCCCAGCTCTCCGAACACCTCCGCCGGGAGCGGTGGCGGATCCTGCATGCCGTCCAGGACCGGATCGAGCAGGTGGCGGCGACCGCCGTCGAGGTGATGCGTGCGGAGATCCCGTCGTACGCCCTGCAGGACGGACGGTTCTTCGACGACGTACGCGAGCAGGTGCTCGAGCACTACCGGATGCAGCTCGCGGCCCTGGCGGGCGACCGCGACATCGCCGCCGAGGACCTGCTCTTCAGCCGGGCGGCAGCCATGCGCCGAGCCCGTGCCGGGTTCGCCCTCGAGGACTGGATCAGCGCCTTCCGGGTGGGCCGGCAGGTGATGTGGGACGCGATGCTGGAGTGCGCGGGCACGTCGGCCGAGGCCCAGCAGGCCGCCCTGTCGCTCGTCACCCCGCTGATGCGGTACGTCGACTACGCGAGCACGCATGCCGCGCAGGCGTACGTCGAGTACCAGCAGCACGTGGTGGCGGACGCGGACCGCGAGCGCCGTGATCTCCTGGACCAGCTTCTGGCCGGCGTGGCACCCTCGCGTGGCCCGCTGTTCGCCCCGGCACAGGCCTACGGCATCGGACCGCGCTCGCCGATGATGGCGGTCGTGGCGGTGTGCGTCGGCGACACCCGCACCGGCGACCTCGCCTCGGCCGAGAGCGGCTACGCCGCCAGCGCGTCGATCAGCCTCGCCGGCCCCTGGGCGGGCAGGACGCTGGTCGTCGTACGCCACGGCGAGGTGGTGGCCGTACCTGTGGTCCGGGCCGGTATGGACGCCGAGGACATATGCACCCACTTCGAGGCGGTACGGCGCCGGCTCGCGCAGGAGGGGACCATGCTCTCCATGGGGATCAGTACGGTCGCACAGGGCGCGCACGAACTGCCGCGCGCCTACCAGGAGGCGCGGGCCGCGCTCGACCTGGTGCCGAGTGGGGGCGGAGTGGCGGCGCTGCCGCGGCTGTCCCCGTTCGACTACCTGGCGCTGCGTGCCGACGATCTCGCGCGCCAGCTGGTCGATCCACGAGTGCGGTTGCTGCTGGAGGAGGACCGACGACGTGGCGACACGCTGGCCGACACCATCAGGGCGTTCGCGGACGCGGACCTCAATCTGCGGCTGGCCGCCGAACGGCTGCGGGTGCACCACAACACGGCGCACTACCGGCTGCGCCGGATCGAGGAGCGCACCGGCCGCAATCCGCGCCGGCTCGCCGACCTCCTGGAACTACTGGTCGCCCTCGCCATCCGCGACGGGGCGGGGGAAGGCGGGGATGGCCGGTGAGCGGCATCGTGGAGTCCTCGGAGACCGACGCAGCACGTCAACTGCCCGGCGGACAGCAGGACATGGGACTGACGGAGGGGAACTCCGGGCATCACCGGTCGGTCCGGCCCGTGCTGCTGGACGCCGCGCTGGACGTGTTCCTGGAGCGCGGCTACGCCGATGCCGGTCTCTCCGAGATCGCGGCGCGCGGCGGAATCCCGGGCGGCAGCCTCTTCCAGCACTACGGCGGTAAGCGCGGGCTCTACCTCGCCCTGTGGGAGGAGTTCCGGGAGGAGCAGGAGCGCCGGACCGCGGCCACGCTGTCCGTCGAGCGCGGCCGGGGCGTGGACGATCCGATCGCCCTCTTCGTGGCCGGAGCCAGGGCGTATCTGCGGGGCGCCTGGGACAACCGGCGGCTCGGCAGGCTGCTCGCGCAGGACGACGCCCCGGCCGGTTTCGACGCGCTGCGACGCCAGTGGGACCGCGCATGGGTGCGGCGCAACGCCCGGCTCCTGGAGGTGGACGAGCGGCGGCGCGCCGGCCGGGTCCGGGTGAGCGTACTGACCACCGTCATCGGAGGAGCGGCGCGCGAGCTGGGCGACTGCGGGGACGAGACGGAGGCGCTGGAGATCGTGGACGAGGTGTGCGGCATCCTCGTCCACCTGTCGACTCCGCCCGGCTGAAACGCCCCCGGCCGCCTGGTCCGCACGCGTGGTCGGCCGGGAGGGTGCGCGCGCTCGTCCACGGTTCTCCCGGGGTGGGCCTGCCGCCCGTAGGAGGGTCGGGGCGCCGGGCCGGGGCCGAAACGGCGCCTTGACAGGCGGTTCCCCGACCGGGATGGTACCGACCAGTCGGTACGAAGAGGTGGATCGTGACGCTGCTGAGCATCCGCACGGACGCGGGCGTGTTCGACGCGAGGGCGGCGGGTCCGCCCGACGGCCGTCCCGTGCTGTTGCTGCACGGCTTCCCGCAGACCGGGCTGGTGTGGCGGCGGCAGATCGAGGCGTTGGCCGCCCAGGGCCACCGGGTGGTCGCACCCGACCAGCGCGGGTACTCCCCCGGCGCCCGCCCCGGGCGGCCGGAGGACTATCGCATGGGCCTTCTCGTCGAGGACGTGGTCGCGATCGGCGAGCAGCTCGGGTGGGCGGCGTTCGACCTGGTCGGCCACGACTGGGGCGGCGCGGTCGCCTGGTGGACCGCTCACGCCCACCCCGGCCGCGTGCGCACCCTGACGGTCGTCTCGACCCCGCACCCCGGCGCTCTGGCCACCACCCTGCGCACCGACGAGGACCAGCGCTCACGCTCCCGGTACATGATCGACTGGCGGGAGGCGCCCGCGACCGAGGAGCGCATGCTCGCCCACGACGCCCGGGACCTTCGCGGCTTCTTCACCGGAGCGGTCCCGGACGACAGCGCGGACACCTACGTGCGGCACCTGTCCGAGCCTGGCGCTCTCACCGCGGCACTGAACTGGTACCGGGCGGGTCGCCCCGACGGCGCGATCGGCGTCGTCCACGTGCCCACGTTGTACGTATGGAGCACGGGCGACAGCGCGTTCGGCGCGGCAGCCGCGCGGGAAACCAGGCGGTGGGTCGACGGGCCGTACCGGTTCGAGACGCTCCATGGCGTCGGCCACTGGGTCCCCGAGGAGGCGCCGGAGATCCTCGGCCGCCTTCTGCTCGCACATCTGCGTGCGCACGGCGAGCACTGAACCGCCGGCGTGTCCCTCCTTCGTCGAATCCCCTGAGAAGAGGCTCCCTTGAAGACAGCGCGCGCGGCCTGGCGTGGTCTCGAACCCCTGCACGGCATGATCTACTTCGTCCCCGAGGCGAAGCGCCGCTATGCCGACCTCGGCCTGAGCGGGCGCGCCGGCTACTTCACCTCGCGAAGTGCCGCGTTCGGCCGGACGTCCGCCGAACTGATCATCTCGACGTTCTACAACTTCAACCCCGATGTCGTACGGCAGGCGGTCGACGGGGCCTGGGACGCGACGACGCCGCGGCAGGTGCTGGACGCGCGGTACGCCGCGGCGGGGGAAGCCCTGCGGCGGGCGGGAATCCACGCACTGCCCGACCTGGCCGAGGTCCTGGCGCTGACCCGCCAGGCCGCCGAGGCGGCCTGCGAGCACGCCCAAGGGCGCCCGCTGTTCGCCGCGCATGCCGCACTGCCCTGGCCGCAGGAGCCGGTACAGCAGCTGTGGCACGCCCAGACGCTGCTCCGGGAGTTCCGCGGAGACGGCCATGTCGCATGTCTGCTGACCGAGGGCGTCGGGGGATTGGAGGCCCTGGTGCTGCACGCCGCCACCGGTGAGGTTCCCGTCGACTTCCTCAAGGCCAGCCGTGCATGGCCCGAGGAGGACTGGGCCGCCACCCAGGAACGTCTGCGCGAGCGAGGTCTCCTCGACGGCGACTCCCTCAGCCCCGAGGGCGTCATCCTGCGCCGGCACATCGAGGACCGCACCGACCGCCTGGCCCTTCCCGCCTACGCCGCCCTGGGAGACGCCTGCTGTGAGCGTCTCGCCGAACTCGCGGGCCTCTTCGGCCGGGCCGTCGTCGACGCCGGCCTCCTCACTCGCGGCCGGCCGGCGTCTCACGGATCACGTGCCGCAGGGCGGTCGTAGACGTCGCCCGCACACTTCACGAGCGTGCGGTCCCACCACATGTGCGCCTGTCCCAGGGCTTCCTGCCGTGTGACGACACGCACCGTCCCCGCCCCGCGCGAGGACGTGGCATACCCGGCCGCGCCGCCCGACCTGCCGCGGCCGGCCCCCGCCCGCCGTGCCTACGGGGGTGAGTGCTGTGCCGACAGCCGGTGCAGCCGCAGGGCGAGCTGGATCTCCAGCGTCCGGGCCGGGCTCTGCCAGTCGTCGCCCAGCAGACGGCCCACGCGCTCCAGGCGCTGCGCCACGGTGTTGACGTGGACGTGCAGGGCGTCCTTGGTGCGGGCCGGGCTCATGCCGCAGGTGAAGTAGGCGTCGAGGGTACGGACGAGGTCGGTGCCGCGTCGTGCGTCGTAGGCGACGACCTCGCCGATCGTGCGGTCCACGAAGCCGGCGATGTCCCGGTCGCCCGCCAGCAGCAGGCCGAGGAAGCCGAAGTCCTCGGCCGCGGCCCCGTCGCCGGAGCGCCCCAGCAGGCGCAGGGCCTCCAGGCACCGCCGGCCCTCCGCGTAGGCGGCGGCCACGGCGTCGGCCTGGGCGGCGAGGTCCCGGAGGGGGCCGGAGGCACCGACGGTGACCGCTTCGTGGACCGCCGTGCCCAGCTGGCGGGCGGTACGCCCGGCCAGCTCGGTGGCGCTGTCGCCCGCGGTCAGCGGCAGCACCAGGACGGTGCCGCCGTCACGGGCGGCGGCCAGGCCGTGCCGGGTGGCGGCGAGGTGCGAGGCGGCGGACCACAGCCGACGGCGGGCCTCCGCCTCCTGGTCGGCGTCCTGGGCCACCGCGTCGAGTCGCGCGGCGAGCACGACATGCGTGGCGTCGAGGTCCGCGTGCAGCCGCGAGGCACGCTCGCGCAACAGGCGCGGGTCGCGGTCACGGGCGTCGAGGAGGTCGTCCAGCAGCTCGCCGCGGACCCGCTGTTCGGCCTCCGCGGCGGAGCGTCTCGCCAGCAGCAGCAGCGAGGTGACCATCGCGGCCCGCTCCAGGGTGAGCTGGTCGACGGGGTCGAGCCCGGGGTGGCCGCGCAGCACGAGCGCGCCCAGCAGCTCGCCGCCGGCCGTCACGGCGGCGATCCAGTCGTCCTCGTGGCGCACCGCGTGGCCTTCGGCGCGGGACGTCTCCAGGGGGACCGGGGGTGCGTCGGCGGCTTCGGTGAACTCGACCGTGCCGTCGAGGACCTGGGAGACGGCGGCGGCCACGTCGTGGACCCCGCCGCCGCGCAGCACGAGCTCCGTGAGCCGGTCGTGCACGTCGGAGGCGCGCTCGATGACACCGCTGCGGTCGCGGATGATCTCGTTGGCCCGCTCCAGGCCGGCGAGGGCCGAGCGGGTCTCGGCGAGCATGTTCGCCGAGTCGATGGCGGCCGCGGCCAGCGCCGCGAACGAGCCGAGCAGCGCGATCTGCTCCCGCTCGAAGACCCGGGCGCGCCGGTCGGCCGCGAAGAGGACCCCGATGACGTGGTGGCCCAGCATCAGGGGAACGCCGAGGATGGCGACCAGTCCCTCGTCCCGCACGCCCGTGTCGATGGTGTTCGTGTGCTGGAAGCGGCCGTCCTCGAAGTAGTCGTCCGTGACGTACGGGCGGGCGGTCTGGGCGACGAGACCGCCCAGGCCCTCCCCCATGCCCAGCCGCAGCTGCTGGAAGCGGGCGGCGACCGATCCCTCGGTGACCCGCATGTAGGTGTCGCCGCGGTCCGGATCGTTCAGGCTGAGGTAGGCGACGTCCGTGCCCAGCAGGGACCGGGCGCGCTGCACGATGGCCTGCAGCACCGAGTCCAGGTCGCGCAGGCCCGCGAGGTCGTGGGCCGTCTCGAAGAGCGCGGAGAGCTCGGCCTCCCGGCGGCGGCGTCCCTCCAGCTCCGCCCGCACCCGCAGGGCGAGCAGCTTGGCGTGCTCGAGTGCGGCGATCGCCTCGGCCGGCCGGCCCTCGGCGCGGGCCAGCAGCACGGGCTGCTCGTAGGCGTCGGCGGACGCGCCCCTGGACAGCAGCTCCAGGAACGGCGCCTCGGCGCCGGTGAGCGCCGCACCGGCCGCTTCGGTGCCGGCACGCTCGGCGGACTGCACGTGATCACCAGACATGCTCACAGGATTCCTCATCGCACGGCCGCCCCGTCAGCCCTGTGGACAACTCTCGTCCACAGGGCCCGGCGGCGCCCTCGCCTCCCTGCCCGTGCGTGAAGCCCGTCCGTCAGTCGGACGTCGTGGGCTCGAACCACGCGGGGTCGTCGGACAGCGCCTGCTTGATCCGGAAGTGGTGGTACTCGGTCATGGCGGGCAGCGCCTCCGGCGCGAACCAGCCGACCTCCAGGGACTCGTCGTCGTTCACGCGCGCCTCGCCGCCCACGGCCCGGGCCCGGAAGCAGATGTCCATGAACTGGCAGACGTCGCCGTTGGGGTAGGTGACCTGCCTCCCGGACCGGACCGCGACCATGCGCTCGACGACGCACTCGACGCCCGTCTCCTCCTGCACCTCCCGCACGATCGCCGCCGCGGGCTGCTCTCCCGGGTCGGGGATGCCGGAGATCAGCGCCCACTGGAGATTGTCCGCGCGCTGCCCCAGCAGCACTCTGCCCCGGTCGTCGAAGACGACGGCGCTGACGCCGGGAAGCCACAGCAGCTGGTGGCCGGCGGTGGCCCGGATGTCGCGAATGAAGTCAGGAGTCGGCATGCCACCGACCCTAATCGGCCGGTGCCCCGGACCCGGCGCGCGCCCGCGGGCGTACCCACGGCGTACGGCTACACGTCCTGGGCGCGCCGCCCGCGCACTCCGGCGCCGATCGCCCAGCCCAGGCCGCCCGCGGCGATGAGCACCAGGGCCGTCTCCGGCAGCGTGCCCAGCCGCGTGGCGGGCGTCTCGGACGACCGCAGCGGCACCTTCTGCACCAGGTGGCCGGGCACGAACATGCCGGTCTTCTGCGTGATCTTCCCGTCCGGCATGATGATCGCGCTGACGCCGCTGGTCACCGGCACCGTGACGGTCCGGCTGTGCTCGACGGCGCGCACCCGGGACATGGCGAGCTGCTGGTAGGTCATCTCGCTGCGGTCGAAGGTCGCGTTGTTGCTCGGCACGGAGATCATCTGCGCGCCGTCGGTGACCTCGGAGCGCACCGCCCAGTCGAAGGCGGCCTCGTAGCAGGTGACGAGCCCGACCTTGGCGTGGTCCATCGTGAACACGCCCGGCTCGGTGCCCCGGCTGAAGTCCTGGCGGACCATCGAGGTCCAGTTGCTGTTGATGGCGCCGATCAGCGAGCGCAGCGGCAGGTACTCGCCGAAGGGCTGGATCTGCCGCTTGTCGTAGGTGTCGACGGGGCCCTTCTTCGGGTCCCACAGGATCTGCTCGTTGTAGAGCTTGCCGTGCCGCTCGACGACCCCGCCGACCGAGATCGGCACGCCGATCGCCTTGGCCGCGCCGTCGATGACGGCGTACGCGTCGGCGTTGGCGAAGGGGTCGACGTCGGAGGAGTTCTCCGGCCACAGCACGAAGTCGGGCCTCGGCGTCGTGCCGGCCTTGACCTCGGCGGCCAGCCGCAGCGTCTCGCGCGCGTGGTAGTCGAGCACGGCCCGCCGCTGGGCGTTGAACTCCAGCCCGGAGCGGGGCACGTTGCCCTGGATCACCGCGACGGTGGCATGGCCGTTCTCGGCCTTGTCGCTCACCAGGGGCCGCGCGGCCACCGCACCGGCCACCGGCACGGCCACACTGAGCAGCGCAACGGCCGCGGCCGACCGCCGCACGGCCCGGGTGCGCCGTCCTTCGAGGACGAGGCGTACGACCTCGTGGAGGCCGAAGCCGCACAGCGCGACCGCGAAGCCGAGCACCGGGGTGCCGCCCACGGCGGCCAGCGGCAGGAAGACGCCGTCGGCCTGGCCGAAGGCGACCTTGCCCCAGGGGAAGCCGTTGAACGGCACGCGCGCGCGTGCCGCCTCGCCCGCGATCCACACCGCGGCGGCCCACAGCGGCCACGCCGGAAGCTTCGAGACCGCCGCGACGCCCGCGCCGACCAGCGCGATGAAGAGCGCCTCGATCGCCACCAGCGCGAGCCAGGGCCCGGGGCCCACCTCGACGCCGGTCCACACCAGCAGCGGCAGCAGGAAACCGAGACCGAAGAGGTAGCCGAGGCCCAGGCCCGCCTTCCAGCTCCGGCCGCGCAGCACCCAGCCGAAGCCGGCGAAGGCCGGCAGGGCCAGCCACCACACGGTGCGTGGCGGGAAACTGACGTAGAGCAGCACTCCGCAGAGTGCGGCGGCGAGGGCCGGAACGAGGCGTACCAGACGCGCCGCGCGCGATGCGGGCGCGGGCTGCGGCTGCAACTGGTCCGACTCGTCCACGGAGGTTGCGGTGACGGTCACCCGGGGAGTGTACGGCGGGTGACCTTGGCACCGACAGCTCGGCCCGGACGGCGGGCACTGCCGTCCCGGGCGCCCCGGGCGTCGCACCGCTCCTGCGTAACTCGGCCCAACTCATCCACAAACCGGCCATCAGCCGTTACGGTGTGCCCAGCGAGTCGCCCGGCCGGTCACGGCCTCGGCGGCCTGGGTCGTACGAGGTCGGGGGGCCTTTCGGTCGGGGTCTGGGGGCGGGGTGGGTTCCACGGGGATGACGTCTGACGCAGGTCCTGGGGAGATCAGCGAAAGACGAAACGTTTCTGACGCGGCGGGCGTGGTGGTGCTCGGGGCGTGTGCCGCCTGGTCGCTGATCACGGCGACCGTGCGGGAGGGCCGTCCGGAGGGCGTGCTGCTCGCCGTGCTCGCGGTGGCCGCCGGCTACGCGGCCGGCCGGATCTGCGGGGCGCTGCTGCCGGTGGCGACGCCGTGCGCCGGGGCTCTGGCCGGGCTCGGCCTGGCCGTGGCCGTTCCGCACCTGGCGCCGGGGCCCCAGATCGTCGCACCGCTCGGGCACTCGGGTGCCACGGCCGCGCTGCTGACCCTGTGCGTGGGCGCGGCGTGCTGTGCGGCCTGGTCCGCAGGGTCGCCCACCCTGCGCCACGTCCTGGTCGCGCTGGCGGCCGGCATCACGGTGGCCGCGGCCTTCCTGAGCTCGACCAGCGGGTTCGTGACCTGCACGGCGGTCCTGCTGTGCTCCCTGGCCGCCGGCCGGATGACCCACCGCGGCCTGGGCATCGCCGGCCTCGCCCTGGCCGCGGTCCTGGTGACCGGCATGACCTGGGCCGTCGCCGGGAACGCCCTGCCCGACGGGCTGACGGCGTCGCTGGAGGGCCAGCTCACCCCGCACCGGATCGGGCTGTGGCGGGACGCCCTGCACCTGGCGCACCGCAACGCCGCCCTCGGGGTCGGCCCGGAGCGCTTCGGGGAACTGAGCTCGACGGCGAACCGGACCCTGCTGTCGGACGGCAAACCGCACTCGGCGCTGCTGCAGCAGGCGGCCGAACAGGGTGTCGTCGGCGTGGTCCTGCTCGCGGCGTCCTTCTGCTGGGTGCTGCACGCGCTGTGGCGCTCACCGCGGCCCACACCGGTCGTGCTCACCGCGGGAGCGGCCCTGACGGCGCTGGCGGCGATCGCCACGGTCGGCAACGCGCTGAGCTTCACCGCCGTGTCGGTGGGGGCCGGGCTCCTGGCCGGCCTGGCGACGGCCCGGCCGCTTCCCGGAGAGTCACCGCGGCCGGAGGCGGACGTACGCCCGCGGGGTGACCGGCTGACGCCGTGAGCCGGTGATCAGAGCGACGGACCCGGGCGCAGCCGGTCCCGGATGACGCGCACGGCGGTCTCCGCGTTGTCCACGGTGATCGTGAACGTATGGCCGTCCCACAGGCGCAGGACGACGCCCTCACCGCGCCGCACGACGACCGCGGTGCCCTTCTCGGGGCGCCAGCGGTAGCCCCAGCCGCCCCACTGGCGGGGAGTGACGTGCTCGGCGAACTCGGCTCCCGCGACGTGCGAGAGGGGGATGCGGCGGCGCGGCACGCCGATGTGGCCGCAGCGCACCTCGACGCACTCCTTGTCGAGCTTCATGTCGACGTGCACGAACGCGAGCGTGCCGAAGAGGACCAGCAGTCCGGCGGCGATGCAGCCGACCACGGACATGGCGAGCGGGGCGATGCCGGACGTCCAGGCGGAGTCGACCGCCAGCTCGACGCCGAGCGCCATGAAGGCCGCGCCGCCGAGCGCCAGCACCCACTGGACCTTGTTGGTGGCGCGTCCGGTCCAGACCTCGGGATGCGTGGCGTTCTCGCCGTGGGGGTGGTCCCTCATGCATACGAGGTTACTCATGTTCCGCTGTGCGGGCACCGAGTCGCACCGTGTGACTCCGCCGACCGGACGACCCTGAACCGATCCGTCCGTTTCGCGGCCTCTCGGTCAGCCCGCGGGGCTGACGGCCTGAAGGAGGCGGCCTTCCGCGTAGGCCAGGGCGGGCGGCACGAGAGCGCCCTCGCGTCCGCTCAGCAGGACCGTGAGCCTTCCGGTGGCCGGTGCCTCCGGAGCCGGCTGCGCCCCGATGCGGCGCAGCGCCTGGGCGGCCACGGCGCCCGCGGAGCCGTGCAGCACGAGCGGCGGCATCCCGCGCTGCTGGACGGCGGCCCGGATGCGGTCGGCGACCAGCTCGTAATGGGTGCAGCCCAGGACGACGGTCGTCACGTCGGGCGGGGTCAGCGCGGCGGCCGCGGCGACGGCGGCGCCGACGGCCGCCTCGTCCGCGTGCTCCACCGCCTCGGCGAGACCGTGGCAGGGCACCTCCGTCACCGGGACGCCGTCCGCGAACTCCGCGATCAGGTTGCGCTGGTAGGGGCTGCCGGTGGTGGCGGGAGTGGCCCAGATCGCGAGGGGGCCGCCGCCCGCCGCGGCGGGCTTGATCGCCGGGACCGTGCCGATGACCGGCACACCGGGTTCGAGGCGGGCGCGCAGGGCGGGCAGGGCGTGCACACTCGCCGTGTTGCAGCCGACGATCAAGGCGTCGGGCCCGTGTGCCGCGGCCGCCTCGGCCACCACGAGGGCGCGCCCGGTGAGGTCCTCGGGGGTCCTGGGGCCCCAGGGCATGCCGTCGGGGTCCAGGGAGAGCACCAGATCTGCGTCGGGCCGCAGCCGCCGCACCGCGGCGGTGGCCGCGAGCAGTCCGATTCCGGAGTCCATGAGCGCGATCTTCACCCGGCCACGATAGACGATGGCTCTCGTCGGGCCGGTGGAGTGGGGCACACTGCGCGGGTGAGCGCCATGTCGTGGATTGCCGCCGTATCCCTCGCCGCCTGGCTGTGGCTGTTGCTCTGTCAGGGCTTCTTCTGGCGGACGGACGTCCGGCTGCCGCCCCGGCGGGAGCCGGCCGTATGGCCGTCGGTCTGCGTGGTCGTGCCCGCGCGCGACGAGGCCGACGTGCTGCCCGCGACCCTGCCGTCCCTGCTCGCCCAGGAGTATCCGGGACGGGCGGAGATCTTCCTCGTCGACGACGGGAGCTCGGACGGCACCGGGGCGCTCGCCCGCGCGCTGGCCGACACGCACGGCGGTCTGCCCCTGACGGTCGGCTCGCCGGGCGAGCCGCCCGCCGGCTGGACGGGCAAGCTGTGGGCCGTACGGCACGGCATCGCTCTCGCACGGGCGCGTGCGCCCGAGTATCTGCTGCTGACGGACGCGGACATCGCGCACGCGCCGGACAGCCTGCGCGAGTTGGTCGCCGCCGCGCACGGCGGCGGCTTCGACGTGGTCTCGCAGATGGCCAGGCTGCGGGTGGAGAGTCTGTGGGAGCGGCTCGTGGTGCCGGCCTTCGTCTATTTCTTCGCGCAGCTGTATCCGTTCCGCCGGATCGGCGCGAAGGGCACGCGGACGGCGGCCGCGGCGGGCGGCTGCGTGCTGCTGCGCGCGGAGGCCGCCGAGCGGGCGCGTATCCCGGACGCCATCCGCCACGCCGTCATCGACGACGTGGCGCTGGCGCGCGCGGTCAAGGGCGGTGGCGGGCGCGTGTGGCTGGGCCTGGCCGAGCGGGTGGACAGCGTGCGCCCCTATCCGCTGCTGCACGACCTGTGGCGGATGGTGTCCCGCAGCGCGTACGCGCAGCTGCGGCACAGCCCGCCGGTGCTGCTCGGAACGGTGGCCGGGCTGGCCCTGGTGTACCTGGTGCCGCCCGCGGCCCTGGTCGCGGGTGGTGTCACCGGGGACACGGCGGCCTGGGTGCTCGGCGGCCTCGCGTGGCTGGTGATGACGGGGACGTACGTCCCGATGCTCCGTCACTACCGCCAGCCGTTGTGGCTCGCTCCCCTGCTGCCGTTCACCGCGTTCCTCTACCTGCTGATGACGGTCGACTCCGCCGTGCAGCACTACCGGGGACGCGGCGCGGCCTGGAAGGGCCGCACCTACGCGCGCCCGGACGCGGTCACCGACGAGCACCCGCTCCGGTGACGGGCGCGCTCCGCGGGGGTCACTTCCGGCCGGGGGTCCAGTTCATGCCCCACCCGTAGGCGTGGTCGATGGTCCGCTGGGGGCTGACCCCGCGTTCGGGCACCAGGTAGCGGGCCTCGCGCTGGACCATCAGGTCCCCGCCCGTGTTGGTGATCAGGGCGAGGGCGCACACCGTCGAGGGGACGGTGCACTCGTCGAGCGAGAAGTCGATCGGGGCGCCGAACTGCGGCTGGAGGGTGACCGTCGCGTGCAGGTCCGCGAAGGAGCGGGCGCCTTCGTAGATGGTCACGAAGACCAGGATCCGCCGGAAGTCCTGCTTGTGGTCGAGGTTGATGGTGAGGTTCTCACCGCTCTCGACGGCACCGGTGCGGTCGTCGCCGTCGAGGTGGATGTACGGGGGCTGGTGCAGGGCTCCGAAGGCGTTGCCGAGGGCCTGGATGACACCCTTCCTGCCGTCGCCGAGTTCGTACAGGGCGCACAGGTCCAGGTCGAGGTCGCGGTGCATGGCGACCGCGCGGCCGCGCTTGCCGCCCCAGCCGGAGAACTGCTTGCGCACCTGCCAGTTGAGGTTCACGCGCATGGCGCCCGAGGTGCCGCCCTGCTTGGCCAGCGAGACCGCGGGCGCAGCCTTGGTGAGCGTCACCTTGCTGAGCCGGACCGGCTGACCGGGGGGTGCCTGCGGCGGGGGCGGCTGCACCGCGGCGGGGGGCGTCATGGGCGGGGGCATGTTCACGGGCGGCGCGGTCGGCGGGGGCATGGTCACCGGGGGCGCGGCGGGTGGCGGCATGGTCACCGGCGGTGCGGCCGGCGGCGGAGTGGAGGGCGCGGCGTGCTGCGGTTCGTCCACCGTGATGCCGAAGTCCGTGGCCAGACCCTCGAGTCCGCTGCTGTACCCCTGGCCGACGGCACGGAACTTCCAGGCGCCCTGGCGGCGGTAGAACTCGCCGAGCACGAACGCGGTCTCGACCGTGGCGCCCGTGCTGTCGAAGCGGGCCACCACGTCGTTCCGGGCGGCGTCGCGCACCTCGATGTAGAGGTCGGGGACCTGGCCGAAGCTGCCGCCGTCCGAGGAGGCGGCGAGGACGACGGTCTCGATCGCGGGCTCCACGCGCGCGAGGTCGACCAGCAGGGTGTCGACGGTCCGGCCGCCGCTGTCCCGCTTGCCCTCGTGCCGGACCGCGCCGGAGGAGTGCACCGCCTGGTTGTAGAAGACGAAGTCGCCGTCGGAGCGGACCTTGCCGCTCACGAGCAGAAGTGCCGAGGCGTCCGCGTCCGGCACACCGGGTCCGGAACGCCAGCCCAATTCCACCCGCAGCGCCGTCGTCGGCACCGGCGTATTCGAACCTTTCGACATTGACATGTCCGCCCCCATCGCGTCTCACCGCACCAGTCGGTGTCCCGGCAGCCCTCCGGGTCGTCTACCCGCACAACCTATTCGCTGGGGCGGCGAACTCCCACGAGCGGCACAGGAACACCTGCGTCCGACCCGCCGGTAACCCTCCGCGAACTGGCCTTTACAGGATTCAGACATCGATCGACGCCCCTTTTTGCCAAGTTCGCTCGCATTGGGGATCCCGCATCACTGCGGACACGGAAAACAACCCTCTTATCGGTCTCCCCAACTAGCACATCGAGGGCTTAACTTATGAGCCATGACCTCCCCCCGCTCCACCTTTGGCGGCGGCTACTACTCCGCCTTCCCGGACACCCCGATCTACGACCGGCTGGTCGCCGAGCGGGGCACCCCTCAGATCGCCCCGATCCGGGTCCCCGCCGCGTACGATGCGCCGGGCAGCTATCTGCCGGCCCTGCCGTCGGCCCTGCCCGCCCTTCCGGCGGGTCCCTCGTCCCAGCCCTCCTACGGCCATCCGCAGGCGCAGCAGCCGGCACCGCTGCAGCAGGCGCCCGCGGCCTACATCCCGCCACAGGCGACCGCTCCGCGCGGATACCCCGGCCAGCAGCAGCCGCAGCGGCCGATGGCGTCCGGCATGGGCTACGAGGCCATGCGCCCCGCGGCTCCCCGGCCCGCCCCGGCCCAGTACCAGGATCCGTACAACGGCCAGCAGCAGTACCGCGGCGGCTACTGAGCCGTCCGAGGTCCTCCCTCGGCCATCGTTGTCACCTGGCACGATGGCCTCATGGGGAATGCGCTGCTGCAGTCGGTACACATCCACCCGGTGAAGGCCTTCCGGGGTCTCGCGCCCCGGGAGGCCGTCGTGGAGCCCTGGGGGCTGGCCGGAGACAGGCGCTGGACGCTGATCGACGACGGGGGAAAGGTCGTCACCCAACGCCAGCAGCCGCGCCTGGCGCTTGCCGCCGCCGAGCCGGCGCCCGGCGGCGGTGTTCGTCTGTCCGCGCCGGGCATGCCACCGCTGACCGTGCCGGCACCGCGGCCGGCCGGCACCGTACCGGTGGACATCTTCGGCGACAAGGTCGAGGGGGTGCCGGCCGAGGACGCGGCGGCCCACGCCTGGTGCAGCGGCTATCTCGGCGCCGAGGTCCGCCTGGTGCACATGGACGATCCGGCCACGCGCCGGCCCGTCGACCCCGCGTACGCCCGCCCGGGCGAGACGGTCGCCTTCGCGGACGGCTACCCGCTGCTGCTCACCGCCCGAGCCTCCCTCGATGCCCTCAACTCCCTGATCGCGCGGGGCCCGCGCGCGGCCGAGGGCCCGCTTCCGATGAACCGGTTCCGGCCGAACGTCGTGGTGGAGGGCACCGCCGCGTGGGCGGAGGACGGCTGGTCCCGCATCGCCGTCGGCGAGGTCACCTTCCGCGTCGCCAAGCCCTGCGGGCGGTGCGTGGTGACCACCACCGACCAGGACACCGCCGTACGGGGCAAGGAGCCGCTGGCCACGCTGGGCCGCCACCGCCGCATCGACGGCAAGCTGGCCTTCGGCCAGAACCTGGTGCCCCTGACCACCGGCACGATCCGGGTCGGTGACGCGGTGACCGTCCTCGCCCGACGGGAAGCCTGACGGGAAACCCGCTCCCCGGTGCGGGAACCCCGGCCGGGGGCCCGCGCGTTGAGCTTCGTGAGAAGTTCATGAGAGGCCGTGCGGGCGCGTGATGTCGCTCTCTCTTCGACCATGCCGGCACATGAACCGCTCACCCGGGGGTCAAGACGGAGCGGGAAGGGGGTGCGGGTCGGTGCGGACCATCAGCGGACTCTGGCGCTGGCGGCACAATCCGCTGCGTCGCACCAGCGATCTGGCCGAGGCCTGGCTGGCCTTGGTGGTGCTGCTGCTCATCCTCGTCGCCGCGCCCTTGATCGGCTCCGTCGTCGGCGACATCGCCCAGGGGGCCCTCCAGCAGTCGGTCCGGGACCAGCGCGCGGCCCGCCATCCGGTGACGGCCACGGTGGTGCGCACGCTGGACCGCGCCACGCTGGACACCGATCCGGAGACGTCCTCGGCGCGCGACCTGCGCAGCCGGGTGGTCGCCGACTGGACCGCGCCGGACGGCTCCGGTCACCACGGCCCGGCCATGGCGGAGCTCAAGTCCCCGCACCGCGGCGACCACTTCGAGATATGGACGGACCTGCACGGCCGGATAGTGACCCGGCCGCTGGACCCCGCGACGGCGACGACCCATGCGGTGCTCGCCGGGTTCGGCGCCGCCCTGCTGGCCGCGGGCACCCTCGAGGGCGGCCGCCGGCTGATCGTCTGGCGCATGACCCGTCGCCGGTACGCCCGTTGGGACCAGGCCTGGGACAAGGCGGGCCCGGACTGGGGCAGGACCGGCACCGGCAGCTGACGGCCTTACGGCTCTGGTCAACCCACCGCCCGCGCGCACGCTACGGTGGAGCGGCCGATCCCTTCGGCATCGACCCGCGTATCACGAGGTGGGGGGCACAGCAGCGCCATGGCACAGGGCACGGTCCAGGTGACGCACACCGGCACATCGCGGTGGCGGCGCCGCACGGGTGAGTACACATCGCTCGCCGCCGCCCTGGAGGCCGCCGCGGACGGTGATGTCCTCACCGTCGCCCCCGGCACCTACCGGGAAAACCTCGTGGTGGAGCGGTCGGTGACGCTGCGCGGGCCCGAGGGCTCCCCCGGTTCGGTGCGCATCGCGCCCGTGGACGGGGTGCCGCTGACGGTGCGCGCCTCGGCGGTCGTCCAGGACCTGCACGTGGAGGGCCAGGACGGGGCGGCGCCCGCCCTGCTGGTCGAGGAGGGGACGCCCGAGCTGCTGGACATCCGGGTCGTCACCCGGTCCGCGGCCGGCATCGAGGTGCGCGCGGGCGCGCGGCCCACCGTGCGGCGGTGCACCGTCGACAACCCGGCCGGCATCGGGGTGGCCGTCCTCGACGGCGGGGGCGGGGTGTTCGAGGAGTGCGAGGTCGTGGCCGCCGGGCAGGCGGGCGTCGCGGTCCGCGGCGGCGCCCACCCGCGGCTGGAGCGCTGCCGGATCCACCACGCCTCGGGCGCGGGCCTGTCCGTGACCGGCGAGAACACCGCCGTGGAAGCGCTGGGCTGTGAGATCTACGAGGTCCGGGGCAGCGGCGTCCAGGTCACCGGCCGGGCCACCGCGCACCTCACGGACTGCGATGTGCACCGCACCTCGGCGGACGGAGTCACCCTGGACACGGACGCGGTGCTCACCCTGGCCGACTGCCGTATCCACGACATCCCGGAGAACGCGGTCGACCTGCGCTCGCGCTCGGTCCTCACCCTGACCCGCACGACGGTGCGTCAGTTCGGGCGCAACGGCCTGTCGGTGTGGGATCCGGGCACGCGCGTGGACGCCAACCAGTGCGAGATCTTCGACAGCACCGGCGACTACCCGGCGGTGTGGGTCAGCGACGGCGCCACGGCCGTGCTCGACTCCTGCCGGGTGCACGACGTGCCCGACGCCCTGTTCGTGCTCGACCGGGGCTCGCGCGCGGACGTCGTCGACAGCGACCTGTCGCAGGTGCGCAACACGGCCGTGTCGGTGAGTGACGGCGCCACCGCGCAGCTGGACGACTGCCGCATCCGGGACGCCGCGACGGGCGCGTGGTTCCGCGACCACGGCAGCGGCGGCACCCTCAGCAACTGCACCGTCGACGGCACCCAGACCGGCGTGATCGTCACCAAGGGCGCCGACCCCACCGTCGAGCGCTGCACGGTCGAGTCCCCCGCGGAGGCCGGGTTCTACGTGTCGGCGGGCGGCCGCGGCACCTTCCTCGGCTGCCGGGTGACCGGCAGCGGCGGTTACGGCTTCCATGTGATCGACGGCAGCCGTACGACGCTGAGGAAGTGCCGTACGGAGCGGTGCGCGCGCGGTGGCTACGAGTTCGCGGAGGGCGGCGACGCGGCGCCGGGGACCGGCCCCGTCGTCGAGGAGTGCACCAGCGACGAGAGCGCGGGGCTCGCCCCGCCCGCGGCCCTCGAGACCGCGGTGCAGACGGCCGACCGCTCGCCCGGTCTGCTGGGCGCCATCCCCGGGCAGCGCACCACCGAGCAGGAGCCGCTGCTCACCGCCCCGCCCGAGGCGCCGGCGCGGACGTCGAAGGCCGTGCTCGGTGAACTCGATGCGCTGGTGGGCCTGGAGAGCGTCAAGCGGGAGGTCCGGGCGCTGACCGACATGATCGAGGTGGGCCGGCGCCGGCAGGAGGCGGGCCTGAAGGCGGCCTCGGTCAAGCGGCACCTCGTCTTCACGGGCTCCCCCGGCACCGGCAAGACCACGGTGGCCCGGCTCTACGGCGAGATCCTCGCCTCGCTCGGCGTGCTGGAGAAGGGCCACCTGGTCGAGGTCTCCCGCGTCGACCTGGTCGGCGAGCACATCGGCTCGACGGCGATCCGCACCCAGGAGGCCTTCGACCGGGCGCGCGGGGGTGTGCTGTTCATCGACGAGGCGTACGCCCTCTCGCCGGAGGACTCGGGCCGCGACTTCGGCCGGGAGGCCATCGACACGCTGGTGAAGCTGATGGAGGACCACCGCGACGCGGTCGTGGTGATCGTCGCGGGCTACACGGCCGAGATGGAGCGGTTCCTTTCGGTCAACCCCGGTGTGGCGTCCCGTTTCTCACGGACCATCACCTTCAGCGACTACGACCCCGACGAACTGCTGCGGATCGTCGGACAGCAGGCCGACGAACACGAGTACCGGCTGGCGCCGGGCACGGCCGAGGCCCTGCTGAAGTACTTCACGGCGATCCCGAAGGGCCCGGCGTTCGGCAACGGCCGCACCGCCCGCCAGACCTTCGAGGCGATGGTGGAGCGGCACGCGAGCCGGGTCGCCCAGTTCGAGGAGCCCACCACCGACGACCTGACCCTGCTCTACGCCGAGGATCTGCCCGAGTCGTCCTGAGCGGCCACCGCGGGACGCGGGATCGGCACCTCGGGCCGCAGCCGGGCCAGCAGTCGCTCGCGTTCCTCGGCGAAGGCGGGGTCGGCCTGGTAGTCGGAGTGGCCCAGGATCGGTGCGGGCAGGGGGTGCGCCGCGGTGCGGCCGTAGGCGAGGGGGTCCTTCAGCGGCGGGCGGTCCACCTCGGGGCCGCAGTCGCCGGGCAGACGGACCGGGCCGCCGATGGGGTCGGTGAGCCGGTGCAGGTTGCGCCAGCAGTCGACGTCGTGGTGGAGCGAGGTCAGCGCGGCGGGGCCGAAGTGGGCCGGGAACCAGCGGCCGTAGAGGCGCTCCAGCGGGCAGCCGTAGGTGAGCAGGGCGACGCGCCTGCGGTCGGCGGGTTCGAGCTGCCAGGCCGCGGCGGCCGCGAGCACGCTGCCCTGCGAGTGGCCGGAGATGACGAGCCGGCCGCCGGTGGCGCGCGTCCAGGTCGCCATCCGCCAGGTGAGGTCGGGGACCGCGCGTTCGGCGTAGCAGGGCGGGGCGAAGGGGTGGGCGGCGCGCGGCCAGAAGGTGCCGACGTCCCACAGGATGCCGATGGTGCGCCGGGCGGAGGCGTCCTTGTAGGCGCGCCGGCCCCAGGTGACCAGGAGTATGAAGCCCAGCCCGATCAGCCAGGAGCCCAGGGCCTGCGCGGTCTGCGCGGTGCCGTGCACGACGGCGTACGCGTCCCGTGCGGCCGCTGCGGGGGCCTCGTCGGTCGTGCGGGCTCCGGCGATGGCGCCGGCGCCCAGCACAAGGGTCGCGCCGGCGACGACGGCGATCAGCTGGGGAGCGCGGTCGGTGAGCGTGGCCAGGGCGCGCGTGGCGGCGATACGGCCGGTGCGGGCGGCGTCCCTGGACTCCGAGGGGTAGTCCAGCCGCACCTCGCCCAGCTCGACGCGGCGCAGCAGCCACACCCGCCGGCCCAGCCAGCCGCAGAACGCGAGCAGGACGACGAGCAGGACGGGGATGACGGATGCCTGCCAGGTCAGCAGGACCGGCGGGCCGACGAGGGAGGTGCCCGTGCCGTCCAGCCAGTCCGACACCCGCTGGGCGACCCCGCCGGACATCACACCGCCCAGGGCGCAGGCGAGCGTGGTCACGGCCGGGCCCGCCAGCCCGTGCAGGGCGGCCCGCCAGTCGGGGCGGGTGCGGTACAGGACGCGGGCGACCACGGCGAGGGCGACGACAAGGGCGCCCTGGACCAGCGCGATCCCGCCGAAGGTCATGCCGCCGCCGAGCAGCCGGCCCGTCGACCGCCATCCCGGCCGCTCCCATCCCGCGTGGAGCGCGGCGAGCAGCAGCAGCGCGAGCGCGGCGAGCGGCAGACGTCGTACGAGGTGTTCGTCGAGTTCCTGGTCGAGGCGGTTCTCGCTGCGGCCGCGGCGGCAGACCACCCACAGCACGCCGGCGGCGGTGGCGAGGATCCCCGCGAGGAGGAGCCGGCCGAGGGTGTCGAGGACGGCGGAACCGCCGGGCAGGCGGTCGTGGCGCGCCGCGGACGAGGCGACGGCCGCGGCGACCGTCAGCAGGCCCGCCGCGGTGTGGGCGGCCCGCAGCCGCGCGCCCAGCCGGCGGCCGTACCAGAAGCCGGGGCTGCCCAGGCCGCTGCGGCTGGTGTCCCCGTCCGGTTCGGTCCGGTGGGGCATCGGCCGTACCGACTCGTAGGCGCTCCAGGTGCGGCGGGAGAGGTACCACAGCAGTCCGGTCAGCGAGGCGGGTACCACGGCCGCGACGGCCAGGCGGCGGCCCGGCGCGCTCCACCAGCCCTGGTGCGACACGTCGGGCGACAGGAAGCCGAGCCAGGAGCGCCGCTCGGCGCACGCGCGCGTGCCCGCGCACTGCCAGGCCGCCAGGTCCAGCGCCACCTCGCAGGCGGCCGCGACCAGCAGCACCGTCAGGGTCAGCCCGGCGAGCCGCACCAGCAGCCCGTACAGCCGGACCGTCCGGTCGCGGCCGCGGGCGTCGGGGCGCATCCAGTGGGCGAGGTTGACGACCATGAACGGCAGGAGCAGCAGCCACAGGGCGCGTGCGCTGTTGCCGGAGGTGAGGTTGCACCAGACGTACGCCTCCGGCACCGGCCTGCCCCGGTAGTCCCCGGGCCTGCTCTCGGCGTCGACGTCCTCGGCACGCCGGAAGACGGCCGCCGTGTCGTCACCGCTGATCCGCACCGTGCTCGGATCGTTGAGCATCTTCTGGGGCGTCGCGCCGCCCACGCCGTGGACCAGGAGTTCCAGGGCGATCGCGGGTGTCCCGGCGCTTTGGGCGGGGCCGTCCGCCGGGTCCCGTTCCTGTGCACGTTCCACTGTTCGCACTTCCCCCGTGAGGCACCGTCGGCTTGTGTCCGTGCGGGCACCAGGATCTCCGCTCCGGGCCGGGCTCACACCTGTGCCCACGGAATCTCCCCGATCCGGGTGACATACGGGGAACAGATGTGGCCACGGTGACATGCGCGCGTCGGGTCAGTGGCGTGATGGGTGCCCACCCGTGCAAGGATGGGACATCCGCACACGGGGGCTTGGGTGTATGCCCTTGTCGGAGCAGGTGTGCGCGGTGTGTCGGACGGCTTGAGGCGAAAGGACCGGAGCGTACGTGAGTGAGAATCAGAACCTCCTCGCGGAGCAGCGGCGCTCCCTGATCCTGGAGGAGGTCCGGCGCCGCGGCGGGGTCCGGGTCAACGAGCTCACCCGCAAGCTCGGCGTGTCGGACATGACCGTGCGCCGCGACCTCGACGCGCTGGCCCGCCAGGGCGTGCTGGAGAAGGTGCACGGCGGTGCCGTACCGGTCGTGGAGGCGAGCACGCACGAGCCGGGCTTCGAGGCCAAGTCGGGCCTGGAGCTGACGGCCAAGGAGGACATCGCGCGCTCGGCGGCCCAGCTGGTCGCGCCCGGCACCGCGATCGCGCTCTCGGGCGGTACGACGACGTACGCGCTGGCGCATCAGCTGCTGGACGTGCCGGACCTGACGGTCGTGACCAACTCGGTGCGGGTGGCCGACGTCTTCCACGCGGCGCAGCGGACCTCGGGACCCCGGCAGGGCGCGGCCACCGTCGTGCTGACGGGCGGTGTGCGCACGCCCTCCGACTCACTGGTGGGACCGGTGGCCGACCAGGCGATCGCGGCGCTCCACTTCGACGTGCTCTTCCTCGGTGTGCACGGCATATCGGTCGAGGCGGGCCTGTCGACGCCGAACCTCGCGGAGGCCGAGACCAATCGGCGTCTGGTGCAGTCGGCACGGCGCGTCGTGGTGGTCGCCGACCACACCAAGTGGGGCGTGGTGGGCCTGAGTTCGTTCGCGGCGCTGGAGCAGGTCGACACGCTGGTGACGGACGCGGGACTGCCGGGGGACGCCCGCGAGGAGATCTCCGAGCACCTGCCCCAGCTGGTGGTGGCGGGCGAGCCGGAGAACTGAAGCCGGTCGCAGGGCAGACAACTGACGAGCCGTCAATTACGGTGAGGAACCGGTCCGTCACCCGCCTGCGCCGAGGAGTTCGCGTCCATGGCTCGCCGTCTGCGCCCCGTCGGGCTCGACTTCGTCGAGACCGCGCCCGTACGTCTCGTCTTCGCACGGGAGATCGAGGCCGCGCCGGAGGCGGTGTTCCGCGCGCTGGCCGACGACGTGCCCGGCTGGGCGGAGTGGTTCGCGGCCGTGACGCTGGCCCGGCCTCTCGACGGCGGCGCCCGGCGCGAGGTGCGGCTCAAGGGCGGTACGCGCTTCGAGGAGACGGTGCTCGCCGCGAAGGAGGCGGAGCTGTACGCCTACCGCGTCGACGTCACCAACGCGCCGGGCATGCGGGCCCTGGCCGAGGAGTGGCGCCTCGCCCCGGCCGGTACGGGCACGCGCGTGCGCTGGACCTTCGCGGCCGACGGCTCGGCGCCGATGCGACTCGTCCTGAGGGCGGCCCGTGCGGGCCTGGGCCGGTCCTTCCGGGACGCGACAGCCGCTCTGGACCGGCGCATCGCCTCCTAGGCTCTCTCAGGGTCGGCGCCGGCCGCTCAGCCCCGGCGCCGCGGCCGCGAGCCTCAGCGGAGCCCGGCCGCCCGCCCTCGGTCGAGCCCGGCCGCGAGCCCTCAGCCGAGCCCGGCCACGTACCCTCAGCCGAGCCCGGCCGCCCGCCCTCGGTCGAGCCCGGCCGCATGCCCTCGGTCGGGCCAGACGCCCGTCTCCAGCAGGGAACGGATCGCCGCCGTGTACGGCTCGATGTCCAGGCCCTGCCCGGCGAGCCAGGCGTCCGAGTAGTACTTGTCGAGATACCGGTCGCCCGGGTCGCACAGCAGCGTCACCACGCTCCCCTGCCGCCCCTGCGCCACCATCTCGGCGACGATCTTCAGCGCGCTCCACAGCCCGGTGCCCGTGGAGCCTCCCGCCTTGCGCCCGATGGCCCGCTCCAGGGCCCGTACGGCGGCGACGCTCGCCGCGTCGGGCACCTTCATCATCCGGTCGACGGCGCCCGGCACGAAACTCGGCTCCATCCGGGGACGGCCGATGCCCTCGATACGGGAGCCGCAGTCGCAGGTGACGTCCGGATCGCCGGTGGTCCAGCCCTCGAAGAAGCAGGAATTCTCCGGATCGGCCACACAGATACGGGTGTCGCGCTGGGTGTAGTGGACGTAGCGCGCGATGGTCGCCGAGGTGCCGCCGGTGCCGGCCGTCGCCACGATCCACGCGGGCTCGGGGAAACGCTCCAGTTCCAGCTGGCGGAAGATGGATTCGGCGATGTTGTTGTTGCCGCGCCAGTCCGTGGCCCGTTCCGCGTAGGTGAACTGGTCCATGTAGTGGCCGCCGCTCTCCACCGCCAGGCGGGCCGACTCCTCGTACATCCTGCGTGAGTCGTCCACGAAGTGGCACTGCCCGCCCTGGAACTCGATCAGGCGGATCTTCTCGGCGCTCGTCGTGCGGGGCATGACGGCGATGAAGGGGACGCCGATCAGCCCCGCGAAGTACGCCTCGGAGACGGCTGTCGAGCCGCTGGACGCCTCGATCACCGGGCGGCCCGGACGGATCCAGCCATTGCACAGGCCGTAGAGGAAGAGCGAGCGGGCGAGCCGGTGCTTGAGGCTTCCGGTCGGGTGGGTCGACTCGTCCTTGAGGTACAGGTCGATCCCCCATTTCTCGGGCAGCGGGAAGCGCAGGAGGTGCGTGTCGGCCGAGCGGTTGGCATCGGCCTGGACCTTGCGGACGGCCTCTTTCAGCCAGGCGCGGTAGGCCGCGTCGCTGTGGTCGACGTCGAGGGTCTCGCCGGACCGGGTCTGCTGGGGGGTGCTCACGACGGGGTGCTCCTTACGCTCGGCGCCAGCGGCGCGTCGCGCGGCCGACGCACCGATCATAAGCACCTTCCACACGCTTCTCACCTGCATAAACGCACCTTTGGGCGCCCCAAAGGACCACCTGGGGTCCAGGGCCGGCGGACATGGGGGGCGCATTCGCGCGAGTGCTCCGGGCGCTTCGTCCGAGCGTGACGTGCGTACTGGTGCTCGACGCCGGGTGCGTGCAGACTGCACCGCGGGTGCGGGCAAACCGCATCGAACGGGGGCGCACACTGGACCTCGACACCAGCTGGATCATGGCCCACGCAGGCACACGGTCCAGCGCACCGGACGCGCACAAGGGGGCAGCGGCATGGCGGAGCCGGAGTTCACGGCCACGGGGGTGCGGATCGACAAACGGCTGCGTTCGCTCACCCGGGCCGGGCAGGTCCGGATCAGCGACGGCAGGCTCGCGTTGCTCACCAGCTACGGCACCGAGATCGACAGTGCTCCGGTGCAGGCGGTGCGGGCCTCCAAACCCTGGTTCGCCGCGGAGGACCGGGCGCTCGCGGACCTCAACGGCAAGCGTTACCTGCTGACCCTGGGCGACCACGACCCGGCCCCCGGCGAGGTGGGGCCGCCCGCGGCGCGCCGCTTCATCGAGGCCGTACGGAAGGCCGCGGGGCGCGGAACCTGAGGGTCCTTCCGGACCGGACCGGGCCGAGCCGGGCCGGGCCGAGCCGGGCCTCGGTTCGGAGGCCCGGTCCGGAGGCCGGGTTCGGAGGCCGGGTTCGGAGGCCGGGTTCGGAGGCCGGGTTCGGAGGCCGGGTCCGGACCAAGGTTCGGGACGAAGGCTCGGGACCGCAGACCGGGGACTTGGCTCGGGGACTTGGCTCGGGGGCTCGGCTTAGGGGCCCGGCGCGGGGGCCCGGCGCGGGGGCCCGGCGCGGGGGCCCGGCGCGGGGGCTCACTCCGGAGCCTTCGTTCGGGACCTCGGTGCGGAGCCCCGATCCGGAGCCTTGGCTCGGAGCCCGATCCGGAGCCTTGGCTCGGAGCCCGGTCCGGAGCCTTGGTTTGCTGCTTCGGTTCGGGACCGTGACTCCCGGCCCCGGTTCTGAGTCTCGGTTCGGGACCAGGACTTGGGGCCAGGGCTCGGGGCCAGGACTTGGGACCAGGGCCAGGACCAGGGCCCGGGGCCGCGGCGGCGGGGGGCCTCCGACCGGCTCGGCCGACGGCGAGTTGCGGGGCCGCGCCCCCTGCGTCACTCTGGTCTCACGTCACTCTGGGTTTACCGGCGATAACGCTGCGAACCAGCCGCCGGGCACGACAGCAGGCAGCCGTTCCACTCAGGCCCTGCTGGATCCGCATTCCGTGTTCTTCCGGACCTCTTCAGTCGGGGAGTCGCAGCCGTGATCACTCACCCAAGCAGGCACTGCACGGTAGAGCTGCAAGCCCTGCCGTCGCGGATCGGCCAGGTCCGCAGAATCGTCTCTGCGCAATTGCGCTACTGGCATATGGACTCGCTCATCGACCGGGCCGCGCTCGGCGTGACGGAGCTGCTGACCAACGTCCACCTGCATGCCCGGCCCGACAAACTGTGCACCGTGGAGATAGAGCTCCTGCTGGACCGCCTCATGGTCTCGGTGCGCGACCACGATCCCCGGCTGCCCGAGGTCCGGGACGTGGAGACGTCCGCCACCACCGGCCGCGGGCTCGCCATGGTGGCCGCGGTGAGCGAGAGCTGGGGCGTGCGCCCGGACGGCGCGTCGGGCAAGGTCGTCTGGTTCACGCTGCCCACCGCCCCGGCACCGGTGACGCCGCCGTCCCGCCCCCAGCGCGGCACGGCCGAGAAGCCGGCTCGCCGCTTCGTGGAGGTCGAGCACGCCGTCGACGCCCACAGGCCCACACACGCTCCCGCCCGGTCCGCCGTTGCCGGCTGACCGGGCGGTGACCGTCCTCGACGGCCGTTCGCCTCCGGGAGTGCCTCAGCCTCGACCCAGCGGGCGGTCGCGCTCAGGGCTTCGCGCCTCCGCAAGGCCGGCGGACGTCACTCCGTCGCGATGGCGCGCAACACGTCCAGCCGTGCCGCCCGCCGGGCCGGGCGCCAGCCCGCGAGGGCGCCCGCCACCAGACCCACCAGGGCCACGATCGCGAGCTGGACGGGCGGGATCGCGAAGGCGAAGGCGCTGTCGCTCGCACTGTCGGAGGCCTTCACCAGCACCCAGCCGAGGAACGCGCCGAGTCCGAGACCGCCGACCGTGCCGAACGCGGCGACGAGCACCGACTCCCAGCGGACCATGGCACGCAGCTGCGAACGTGTCTGGCCGACCGCCCTGAGCAGGCCCAGTTCGCGGGTGCGCTCGTGGATCGCCAGGGTCAGGGTGTTGGCGATACCCAGCAGGGCGATGAGGACCGCGAGGGCGAGCAGGGCGTAGACCAGGGTGAGCATCATGTCGATGCCGCCGGCCGAGGACTGCGCGTAGTCGTCGCGGGTCTGCACCTCGGGACTGCCGTAGTGCGCGGCGACCTTCTGCACGGCCGCCTTGCCCGCGTCCGTGCTCACGCCGTCCTCGAAGGAGACGGCGACGAGCGTGTCGGAGTCCTGGATGCGGTGCGGGGCCCAGGCTGCCCGGGTGATGACGTAGTCGCCGGCGAGCTCGGACTGTCCGTAGACCGCGCGGACGGTGAAGGTCTGCCGCCTGCCGTCGGTGAAGGTGAGTTGCGCCTTGCCGCCGGTGGTGAGGTGCTGCCTGTCGGCCTCCGCCTTGGTGACGGCGATACCGTCGGTGCCGAGGTGGCGCAGGGAGCCGTCGACCGTGCCCAGGTCGAAGGTGCGCTCCAGGGCGACGGGGTCGGTGACGGTCAACGCCCGTCCCTTGCCGTCGACTTGGGCGACTCCGCGACCCAGCCCCACGGCCGTGTCGACCTCGGGAAGGCGCTGGATCGCGCCGGCGAGGCGTGGGCTGAGCCCGCTGCCGCCCGCGCCGAACGAGGGGGTGCTGACGGCGACGTCGCCGGCGAAGGACCGGGAGACGGTCCGGTCCATGGTCGCCTTCAGCGAGGCACCGAAGACGGTGAAGAGCGAGACGACCGCGACTCCGATCATCAGGGCGCTCGCGGTGGCGGCGGTCCGTTTGGGGCTGCGCAGGGCGTTGCGCCGGGCGAGGCCGCCGGTGACACCGCGGAGCCGGTCGAGGGGGCCGCCGAGGATGCGTACGGCTGTGTTCGACGCGACCGGGCCGAGGACCACGAACGACGCCAGGGCGAGCACGGCGCCAAGTCCCGCCGTCCACAGGGACGGTGACACGAGGACTCCGCCGAGGGTGCAGGCGACGGCCAGGGCGGCCAGACCGATGCCGGTGACCGCGCGGGGACGGGAGGCGCCGGAGGCGTCGACGGCCGTATCACGCAGCGCGGCCAGCGGCGCGGTGCGGCCTGCGCGTGCGGCGGGCATCAGCGCGGAGCCGAGGCAGACCACGATGCCGACCGCGAGCGGCAGCGTCATGGACAGGACGCTGATCACCAGATCGCCGTCGGGGAAGGGGAATCCGATCGCCGGGAACAGCGCCTGAAGGCCGGCGGCGATGCCGATGCCACCCGCCAGACCGGCCGCCGAGGCGGTCACGGCGACCACGGTGGCCTCGACCAGGGTGGTGGCGGTGACCTGGCGGCGGGAGGCCCCCAGAGCCCGCAACAGGGCGTTCTCACGGGTGCGTTGGGCGACGACGATCGCGAAGGTGTTGTGGATGGAGAAGGTCGCGACCAGCAGGGCGATGCCGGAGAACACCAGCAGGAACGTGGTGAAGACGGTCAGGAACTGGCTGGAGATCATGTCGGTGTTCTCCTGGGCCGAGCGCTGACCGGTGATGGCCTCGACTCCCTTGGGCAGTACGGGAGTCAGCCGGTCGACGAGTTCCTGCTCACTCACCCCCGGTCCGGCCCGCACCTTGATGCTCGCCGCCTCGCCGGGCCGTGCGGTGAGGTACTTCTCGGCGTCGGCGCGGGTCATGCCGGTGAAGGTCACCTGCGCCATGCCGTCCTCGCCGCCGAAGGTCGCGAGGCCGACGACGGTCACCTCGACCGGGTCGGGGGTGCGCAGCGTCGTCATGTCGCCGATCTTCAGGCCCCCCTTCTTCGCGGCGCCGCGGTTGACGACGACCTCGCCGGACGTGCGCGGGGCGCGGCCCTCGGCGAGCCGGTACGGGTTGAGCTCGGGGTCGGTGATCCAGTTGCCGGCGAGGGTGGGCGGGCCCTGGCCGCCGACGGCTTTGCCGTCCCTGCCCACGAGTTGGCCGGCGCCCTCGATGTCGGGTGCGGCCGCCGCCACGCCCGGCACGTTCTCGAGCGTGCTCACCAGGCCGGTGGGCACGGGCCGGCGTACGCCCTGGCTGTCGCCGGGCGTGGTGATGGCGTCGGCGCCGCGCACCACGGCGTCGGTACCGCTGGTGGCGCTGCCGAACATCGAGTCGAAGCCGGCGCGCAGCGTGTCGCCCATGACGAGCGTGCCGGCGAGAAAGGCGACGCCGAGGAACACGGCCAGGAAGGTCCCGGCGAAGCGCCGCCGGTGGGCGCGCAGGGAGGACACGCTCAGGCGTACGGCGGCGTTCACGAGGGCACCTCGAAGGCTTTCATACGGTCCAGGACCTGGTCGGCGGTCGGGGATTCCATCCGGTCGACCAGGCGTCCGTCGGCGAGGAAGACGACCTCGTCGGCGTGGGCGGCGGCCACGGGGTCGTGCGTGACCATGACGACCGTGCGGGAGGTCTGCCGGACGGCCCGGCCGAGCAGGCCCAGAACCTCTCCGCCGGAGCGGGAGTCGAGGTTTCCGGTGGGCTCGTCCGCGAAGACGACGTCCGGCTGTCCGGCGAACGCCCGTGCCACGGCGACGCGTTGCTGCTGGCCGCCGGAGAGCTCGGCGGGCCGGTGGTGCAGGCGGTCGCGCAGGCCGACGGCGTCGGTCAGCGCGTCGATCCACTCCGGGTCGCCCTTCCCGCCCGCCAGGTCCAGCGGCAGTGTGATGTTCTCGGCGACGGTCAGGGTGGGCACCAGGTTGAACGCCTGGAAGACGAAGCCGACGCGGTCGCGGCGCAGGAGGGTGAGGCGGCGGTCGTCGAGGCCGCCGAGATCGGTGTCGCCGACGAAGGCGGCGCCCGAGGTGAGCGTGTCGAGGCCGGCCGCGCAGTGCATCAGGGTGGACTTGCCGGAGCCCGAGGGCCCCATGATCGCGGTGAAGCGGCCGGCCGGGAAGCCGACGCTCACCCCGTCCAGGGCCCTCACCTCGGTGTCGCCGCGGCCGTAGACCTTCACGGCGTCGACGACCCGGGCGGCCGTGCGGGTCGCGGTCGTGGCGGTCACGCCGCACCGCCCTTCGTACGGCCGAACTGCTCGTCCAGGACGGACAGCCGGCGCCAGTACTCGTCCTCGTCGATCTCGCCGGACGCGAAGCGGCGGCCGAGCACGGCGACGGGCGAGTCGCCGGAGGGGCGTCCGTCCGCCATGACCCGCCACGGGCCTCCGCGGCCGCGCCACACGGTGCGGCGCAGCAGCGTCACGACGCCGACCACGACGGCCGCCCAGATCAGCGGGAAGAAGAGGATCCAGGGGCCGGGGCCGCCGCCGTTCCAGTGCGCGAGTGTCTGCATCTCGAGTCATCTCCCAGAGGGGTGTTCCGGTGTCCGGTGGTCCGGTGGTCCGGTGGTCCGGTGGTCCGGTGGTCCGGTGTTGTCTCGAGGCTCCCGCCGGGGAGGGGTCCGGGTCGTCGTACGGCCAGCGGCACCGCGCGTACCTCCCTGGGAGTACGCGGGGCCCGCGCTCCTGCTCCCCAGGGGCTCGACGTCTGTACCTACTAGTATGTACAGTGCTCGCGTGACCATCTCGGAGAGCACGTCGGAGCGGTTGATCGAGTCCACGCGTGAACTGCTGTGGGAGCGCGGCTACGTGGGCACCAGCCCCAAGGCGATCCTGGAGCGCTCGGGCGCGGGCCAGGGCAGCATGTACCACCACTTCAGGGGCAAGCCGGATCTCGCGCTGACCGCGATCCGGCGGACGGCCGAGGAGCTGCGGGCCACCGCCGAGGGAGTACTCCGCGGTCCGGGGACGCCGTACGAGCGCATCGAGGCGTATCTGCTTCGTGAGCGCGACGTGCTGCGCGGCTGCCCGGTCGGGCGGCTGACGATGGATCCGGACGTGATCGCCAGCGACGAGCTCCGGGCGCCGGTCGACGCGACGCTCGACGCCATCCGCGAGCTGATCGCGGGGATCGTCGAGGAGGGCAAGGAGCAGGGGCAGTTCGCGCCCTCGCTGGACGGCGAGGAGATCGCCGCGACCGTCCTCGCGACCGTCCAGGGCGGGTACGTCCTCGCCCGCGCCGCCGGCTCGCCCACCGCCTTCGACGCCGGCGTCCGGGGCCTGCTGTCCCTGCTCGCCTCCCGATAGGACGCGCCCCGATTCGACAGCACGGGTCCCGTCCGACCCGCCGACGAGAGGAACGCCCGCACGTGGACATCACCAGGAACCGTCCCGCCACCCGGCAGGGCCCGGCGGAGAACTTCACCGGTTCGGTGTGGCTCGACGAGATCGCCGCCCCCGCGCCCCCGTCCCGGCTGCGCATGTTCAGCGTCCACTTCACGCCCGGTGCGCACACCGCCTGGCACCGCCATCCGCACGGCCAGGTGCTGCACGTCCTGGAGGGCGAGGGGCTGGTGCAGCGCAGAGGCGGTGCCGTTGAGGCCGTCCGCGCGGGGGACACGGTGTGGATCGAGCCCGGCGAGTGGCACTGGCACGGCGCCGGGCCGCGCACGTTCATGACGCATCTCGCGGTCGACGAGGCCGCCGAGGACGGCACCACCGCGGAGTGGGGCACGCACGTCGGCCGCGAGGAGTACTCCGCGGGCGGCGCGCCGGACACCCCGGCCTGAGGAGGCATCGATGCACGCCATGCAGTACGAACTGACCCTGCCCGCCGACTACGACATGGGCGTCGTCCGCGCCCGCGTCGCCCGCGTCGGGCACCTGCTCGACGACTGGGACGGCCTCGGCTTCAAGACCTACCTGCTGCGCGAGCGCGGGGTGAACGGCTCGCCGGTCAACCAGTACGCGCCCTTCTACCTCTGGAACACCATGGAGGGCATGAACGCCTTCCTGTGGGGCGGCGCCTTCCAGGGCCTCTGCGACGACTTCGGACGGCCCTCCGTCCGGCAGTGGAGCGGTCTCGCCTACGAGGAGGGCGGCGCCGCGCGGTCACCGGCGCGGTGCGCCGTACGACGGCGTCAACCCGTCCCCGACGGAGCGGAGCCCGCCGAGGTGGCGGCGGAGGCGGCGGCCGAGGCCGCGCGGCTGGCCGGTGAGGAGGGGGCCGTGGCGTCGGCCGCCGCCGTGGACACCGGCCGCTGGGAGCTCGTCCACTTCTCGCTCTGGGAGCACGACACACCCAAGACCGACGGGGACGTCTTCGAGGTGCTGCACCTGTCGGCACCGGGGCGTGACCGGCTGCCGCGAGGGAGGCAGTGGTGAACGCTGTCCGTACGGTTCTGGGCGACATCCGGCCCGAGGAACTGGGCGTGTGCGACGCGCACGACCACCTCTTCGTCAGCAGCCCGCGGCTGCCCGGCCAGGAGTTGAACGACGCCCGCGCCGCGCGCGCCGAGCTGGAGGCGTTCGGTTCGGCGGGCGGGGCGGCGGTCGTGCAGTGGACGCCGTACGGGATGGGGCGGCGGGCCGCCGACCTGCCCGCGCTGTCACGGGCGACCGGTGTGCACGTGGTGTGCGCGACCGGACTGCACCAAGCGGCCCACTACGCAGCGGAGTTGCTCACGGAGGTGCGGGGCGGCCTCGCGGAGGTGTTCGTCTCCGAACTCACCGAGGGCATCGGCACCTCGGGGGTCCGCGCCGGCCTCGTGAAGGTCGCGGGCGGCTTCCACGTGCTGGACACGCACGCCCGCTGGACGATGACCGCAGCGGCCGAGGCCCACCGCGCGACGGGCGCGCCGATCGCCGTCCACCTGGAGATGGGCACGGGCGCACTCGACGTACTGGACCTGCTGTGCGGCGAGCTGGGCGTCCCGCCGCAGCGCGTGATCCTCGGTCACCTCAACCGCTCCCCCGACCTCACGGTGCATCGGCAGGCCGCGGGGGCCGGCTGCTGGCTGGCGTTCGACGGCCCGTCGCGCGCGCATCACGCCACCGACTGGCGGATGCCGGACGCCGTGCACGCCCTGGCGGAGGCCGGGTTCGGGCACCGGGTGCTGCTCGGCGGCGACACCGTCGTCGCCGCGGCGCGATCGGTCGACGGCGGGCCCGGGATGCCGTATCTGCTGCGGCGGGTGCGGCCGCGGCTGGAGGCCACGCTGGGCAAGGAGGCGGTGGACCGCATCCTCACCGACAATCCGGCCCGGGCCTTCGCCGCGGACTGGCACCGAGAGGCCGGGCCGGCCTGACGAGAGGCCCGGCCCGCCTGAAGGGGCTCGGTGGCACAGGGCGCCGACGCCGTCCGAGAAGGGCGGAAACCCGGCCCGGGCGCCGTCTCGGCTGCCACGTACGTGCTCGCGGCCGATCCGCCGCAGGGGCCGTTTCCGATCGGGCTGTGCGTCCGGCGGGCCGATCTGCGGCGGCCCCTGGTGGCGGCGCTGTGGAGCCGGTGACGCGCCGGCGGCCCGGGACGGTCAGCCGAGCCTGGCGTACTCGACCGCGACCCGTGCGCCCAGCCGGGCGTTGTTCTTGACCAGCGCGATGTTGGTCCGGAGGCTCTCGCCCCCGGTGAGTTCGACGATCCGGCCCAGGAGGTACGGCGTGGTGTCCTTGCCGGTGATGCCGGCCTTGTCCATCTCGGCCAGGGCCTGCGCGATGACGCCGTCCATGCGCTCGGCCGGGACCTCCTCGTCCTCGGGCACGGGGTTGGCGATGGTGACGCCCCCGAGGATGCCGAGGTCCCAGCGGGCGTGCATCACGGCGGCGATCTCGGCGGCCGAGTCCACGCGCAGGGGTGAGGTGAAGCCGCTGCGGCGCGAGTAGAACGCCGGGAACTCCTCCGTGCCGTAGGTGAGGACCGGGACGCCGAGGGTTTCGAGGGTCTCCAGGGTGAGGCCGATGTCGAGGATGCTCTTGACGCCCGCGCTGATCACCGCGACACCGGTCGTGGCCAGTTCGGTCAGGTCGGCGCTGATGTCGAACGTCGTCGGCGCGCCTCGGTGCACGCCGCCGATACCGCCGGTGACGAAGGTGCGGATGCCGGCGAGGGCGGCCAGCCGCATGGTCGCGGCGACGGTCGTCGCGCCGTGGGCGCCGCGTGCCATCACGTACGCGAGGTCGCGGACGCTGGCCTTGGTGACGTCCGGCGCGGTCGCGAGGAGCTCCAGGTCCTCGGGGGTCAGCCCGATGCGCGGGCGGCCGTGCAGGACGGCGATCGTCGCGGGGACGGCGCCGCCGTCGCGGATGATCTGCTCGACCTCCACGGCCATCCCGACGTTCTGCGGATACGGCATGCCGTGGCTGATGATCGTCGACTCCAGGGCCACGACGGGACGCCCGTCGCTCAGCGCGTCGCGGACCTCGTCGGTCAGCACCAGGCGCGGGTGCGGCACGGGCGTCGCGGGGGTCGGGGCGGGGGCGGGGGTGATCATCTCGGGCTCCGGATCGGGTTGTTCAGGCGAACAGGCGGGTCGGTCAGGCGGGTCGGTCGGACGGGTTGCCCACGCCATGGGCGGACAGGCCAGCGGGGCGGTCAGGCTGCTCGGTCGATCTGGTCGGTCAGGCTGCTCGGTCGGTCTGGTCGGTCAGGCTGCTCGGTCGATCTGGTCGGTCAGGCTGCTCGGTCGATCTGGTCGGTCGCGGGCGAGTCGGTCAGGCGTTCGCAGGGGCTTCGCCGGCGTCGAGCAGGTCCTCGATCAGACGGGGCGTCAGGTCCGGTCTCACGGTCGCCGGGCTCGCGACCGTGAGGGCGGCGGCGGCATGCCCGAAGCGGGCGGCGTCCACCGGACCGGCGCCGGCCAGCAGGGCGTGGACGAACGCGGCGAGCATCGCGTCGCCCGCTCCGGTGACGTCGGCGACCTCGGCGGGCGGGGCGGCCAGGAACCGCGCGTCCTCGCCCACGGAGCTCAGCACGCTGCCGCGGGCGCCGAGCCGGACCCACACGTGGCGCACCCCGCGGGCGTGCAGCGCACCGGCCGCCGCCACGACCTCGGCCTCGCTGTCGCCGACGAAATCGCCGAGCAGGGAACGGAGTTCGTCGAGGTTGGGGGTCAGGGCGAAGACCGGGCGCCGGTTGCCGAGCAGCGGCGCCAGGAAGGCCGCCTTGGGGGCGCTCACCGGGTCGATCACCACGGGCACCTCGGCGGGGTGCGCGACGTCCATCGCGTGGGCGAGCACATCGGCCGGCAGGTTGCCGTCCAGGACCAGCATGTCCGCGTGGGCGATGAGTTCGCGCGCCGGGTGCAGGTCCTCCGGGGCCAGGGACTCGGTGGCCGCCATGTCGGCGACCGCCACGACCAGGTCTCCGTCGGCGTCCAGCACGGCCGTGTACGTCCCCGTCGGATGCGCGCCGCGATGCACATGGTCGAGGCGCACGCCCGCCGCCGCGGTCTCCGCGAGCAGCCGCTCGCCCGCGGCGTCCCGGCCGACGGCGGCGACCAGGTGGGTCGGGGTGCCGAGCCGCGCCAGGTTCTCCGCGATGTTGCGGCCGACGCCGCCCGCGGTGGTGCCGGCCCGGCCCGGGTTGCTCGTCCGCTGCCTGATGGGCGCGAGGCTGCGCACCTTGACGTCGGTGTTGGCCCCGCCCACGACCACGACCGCGTTCTCCGCGCGGAGGATGTAGCCGCGGCCGAGGATGGCGCCCTTCTTGCCCAGGTTGGACAGGTGCACGTTGACCGAGGCCCGGGTGCTGCCGAGGGCGTCGGCGATCGCCTGCGGGCCCGCCAGCGGGTCGCGGCGCAACAGGGCGATGATCTCGCGCTCCCGCCGGGTCAGCATCATGCTTACCAAGCTAAAGGGGCTTTATCCGAGTAAGCAAGGGGTGGCCGTGCGGGTTTCGGGGCCGCGACGGGCGGCACCGCCGTCAGCCCGTGGCTCTCCCGGCGTCCAGCCGCCCCACCCGCTCCACGTTCTCCCGGTCCTCCGCGTCCGCGCTCGGCGCGGCGGCGAACCACGCGTCGAGGATCTCCTTGAGCAGCGGCTCGGACGTCAGACGCAGGCTCAGGGCCAGCGCGTTCGCGTCGTTCCAGCGGCGGGCGCCGTCCGCGGTGTACGCGTCCGTGCACAGGGCCGCCCGTACGCCCGGCACCTTGTTCGCCGCGATGGAGGCGCCCGTGCCGGTCCAGCAGCACACGACCGCCTGGTCCGCGGCGCCCTCGGCGACCTCGCGGGCCGCGGCCTCCGAGCACGCGGCCCACTGGGCGTCGTCGCCGGGGCTCAGTGCTCCGTGGGGCACGACCTGGTGGCCGCGCCGTCGCAGTTCCGCGACGAGCAGGTGCGCCACGGGTTCGTCCATGTCCGAGGAGACGGAGATCCGCATGCCTGGAGACTAACGCCGTGCGACGCCTGCTCCCAGTGCACGGCCGGCGCTCAGGTCAGCGCCCCCAGCGGGTCGTCCAGCACCGGCTGCCACGCCAACTCCGCGGCGCCCACCAGGCTGTTGTGGTCGAGGGTGCAGGGCAGGATGGGGACTCCGCCGCTCTGGCCCCACAGGCTGCGGTCGGCGACCACCGCGCGCAGGCGCCCGGGGTCGGCGTCGAGGAGTGTGCGGTGCAGGCCGCCGAGGATGATGCGGTCGGGGTTGAGGATGTTGACCAGTCCGGCGAGCCCGAGGCCGAGGCGGTCGATGAGGGCCTCGGTGGCGGTGCGGATGGCCGGGTCGTCGTAGTGGTTGCGGATCAGGTCGATGGCCTGCTGGAGGAGCGAGACCTCGGGGCCGGGTTCGCGGCCGGCCGCGGTGAGGAAGGCCAGCGGGTCGGCCTCGACGTCGAGGCAGCCGCGGCTGCCGCAGTGGCACGGCCGGCCCTCGGGGTTGACGGTGAGGTGGCCGACCTCGAGCGCCAGGCCCGAACTGCCCGTGTGCAGACGGCCGTCCAGCACGAGCGCACCGCCCACACCGCGGTGACCGGTGGCCACGCACAGCAGGTCCCGGGCGCCGCGCCCGGCCCCGTGCCGGTGCTCGGCGAGCGCGGCGAGGTTGACGTCGTTGCCCGCGAAGGCGGGTCCGTCGATCCCGGCCGTACGCACGCACTCCGAGAAGAGCCGCCGGACCGGCGCGCCCACGGGCCACGCCAGGTGCAGGGGGTTGAGGGCCAGTCCCTCCGGCTCGGCGACCGCGGACGGCACGGCGAGTCCGGCGCCCACACAGCGCCGCCCGGTCCTGCGCAGCAGCTCCGCGCCCGCCTCCACGACCGAGACGAGGACCTTCGCCGGGTCGGCGTCGACGGTCTCGCAGCCCGGCGCGGTGGCCACGATCCGGCCGCCGAGGCCGACGAGCGCGGCGCGGAAACCGTCGGCGTGCACCTGGGCCGCCAGCACGACCGGCCCGTCGCCGGCGACCGCGAGCCGGTGCGAGGGCCTGCCCTGCGACCCGGCCGCCGCCCCGGGCCGGGCGTCCACCTGGATCAGACCCAGCGCCTCCAGTTCGGCGGCGACCGCGCCCGCGGTGGCCCGGGTCACCCCGAGTTCGGCGGTGAGCACGGCCCGGGTGGGCGCGCGTCCGGTGTGCACGAGCTCCAACGCGGGCCCGAGCGCGCCGCGCCCCCGGTCCAGCCGCGCCCTCGAGGTGGTCCCTTCCCCCGCCGTCCGGGGGTCCGCCTTGCCGCTCATGAGGGCGAGTCTCCCATGATCCGCTGGTGCGCCGGCTACCGGCCGCTGACTCTCAGGGTGATGTTCAGACGTCCCGTCAGCCCCAGAGCGGGCGGTGCGGTGCCCGGCCGCACCTTCGGCACGCCGTGGTACGCGAGCCGCGACGGTCCGCCGAACACGAACAGGTCGCCGCTGCGCAGCTCCACGTCGGTGTAGGGCCGGGCGCGCGTCTCGGGGTTGCCGAAGCGGAAGACGCAGGTGTCGCCGAGGCTGAGCGACACCACCGGGGCGTCCGACCGCTCGTCGCCGTCACGGTGCATGCCCATGCGGGCGTCGCCGTCGTAGAAGTTGACGAGCGCGATGTCGTACGGCGGCGTCGGCCCGGGGTCGCCCAGGGCGTCCCGCACCGCGCGGCGGCCCAGTTCGCCCAGCCAGTCGGGGAACGGTTTCACGGGCGCGCCGTCGCCGTCGGCGACCGTGCGCGCGTAGCCGTACGGATACCAGTGCCAGCCCAGGCAGACCTGCCGGGCGGTCATCGTGCCGCCGCCGGGGGTGCGGACCGTGCGCAGGCCGGCCGGCGGCCGGGCCCACGCGCGGCAGGCCCCGAGCAGCGTGCGCTGTTCCCGCGCGTCCAGCCAGCCGGGCGCGTGCACCGCGCCCGGCGCGACCTCCGTACGCTCGCGGGGGAACAGTCCGGCGTCCATGCGTCCATCCTCCCCCACCGGCCGTGAGCTGCGGCTCGGCTAGCCTGGGCACACGATGAACGACCGTATGACGACGCCGTGGGGCGAGCCCGCCCTGACGCGATTCCCCGAGGACCCGCGCGACCGGCTGCGTGCCTGGGACGCCTCCGACGAGTACCTCCTGCGCCACCTCGCGGACGAGGACGTCCCGCTGTCCGGCACGGTCGTGGTCCTCGGCGACCGCTGGGGCGCGCTGGTCACGGCGCTCGCGGCGCACCGGCCGGTGCAGATCACCGATTCCTTCCTCGCGCAGGAGGCGACCCGGGCGAACCTGGAGCGGGCCGGTGTCCGCCCCGGTGCCGTCCGCCTGCTGACCACGCAGGACCCGCCGCCCGAGCGGATCGACGTCCTGCTGGTGCGGGTGCCGAAGACGCTGGCACTGCTGGAGGACCAGCTCCTGCGGCTGGCGCCCGCGGTGCACGAGGGCACGGTCGTCGTGGGCACCGGGATGGTCAAGGAGATCCACACCTCCACGCTCCAGCTCTTCGAGCGGATTCTGGGGCCGACCCGCACCTCGCTCGCCGAGCGGAAGGCGCGGCTGATCTTCTGCACGCCCCGGCCCTCGCTCGACCGGCCCGCCAATCCGTGGCCGTACGCCTACACGCTGCCCGACGGGGTCGGCGCGGTCTCGGGACGCACGGTCGTCAACCATGCGGGCGTCTTCTGCGCCGACCGCCTCGACATCGGCACCCGCTTCTTCCTTCGGCACCTGCCGGCCGGGCGCCCCGGGCTGCGGGTGGTGGACCTGGGCTGCGGCAACGGCGTGGTCGGTACGGCGGTGGCGCTGGCCGACCCGGCGGCCGAGGTGCTGTTCGTGGACGAGTCGTTCCAGGCCGTGGCCTCGGCGCAGGCGACGTACAGGGCGAACGGGGTGCCGGGGCACGCGGAGTTCCGGGTCGGCGACGGGCTGGCGGGGGTGCCTGCCGGGAGTGTCGACCTGGTGCTCAGCAATCCGCCCTTCCACTCGCACCAGGTGACGACCGACGCGACGGCGTGGCGGATGTTCACCGGGGCGCGGCGTGTGCTGCGCCCCGGCGGTGAGCTGTGGGTGATCGGCAACCGGCATCTGGGCTACCACGTGAAGCTGCGCAAGGTGTTCGGCAACAGCCGGCTGGTCGCCGGCGACCCGAAGTTCGTGGTGCTGAAGGCCGTCAGGCGTGAGCGGGCCGCGGGGGGCGGGCGAGGGTCGCGATGACCGCGGTCACCGCCCCCACCATCGCCTCCCTCGCCACGCCCAGGTACGTCCGTGAGTCGACCACGTCGGGGTGCTCGGCCAGGAACTCCCTGATCGCGCCCGTCATGGCCAGGTTGAGGGCGGTGCCGACGTTCACCTTGGCGACGCCGCCCGCGACCGCGGCGGCGAGTTCGCCGTCCGGTACTCCGGAGGAGCCGTGCAGGACGAGCGGCACGTCCAGGGCGGCGGCGAGCCGTCCGAGGAGGTCGTGGTCGAGGGTGGCGGTGCGGGTGGTCATGGCGTGCGTGCTGCCGACGGCGACCGCGAGGGCGTCCACGCCGGAGTCGGCGACGAAGGCGCGGGCCTCGGCCGGGTCGGTGCGGGCGCCGGGTGCGTGGGCGTCCAGCGGGGGCTCGCCCGTCTTGCCGCCGACCTGCCCCAACTCGGCCTCGATCCACAGGCCTTGGGCGTGCGCCCAGGTGGCGGCGGCCCGGGTCGCGGCGAGGTTCTGCGCGTAGGGCAGGCGGGCCGCGTCGTACATCACGGAGCTGAATCCGGCGTCCGCGGCCTCGCGCAGCAGGTCGTCGCTCTGGACGTGGTCGAGGTGCAGGGCGACCGGGACGGCGGCGCGTTCGGCGGCGGCGACGGCCGCGCGGGCGAGCGGGAGCAGGCGTCCGCAGCGGAACCTGACCGCGTTCTCGCTGACCTGGAGGACGACGGCGGCCCGCGCGGACTCGGCGCCGGCGACGACCGCCTCCACGTGCTCCAGGGTGATGACGTTGAAGGCGGCGACGGCGGAGCGCCCGGCGGCGGCGCGGGTGACGAGTTCACCGGTGGTGACGAGGGGCACGGCTTCTCCTTCGGACAGGCACCTCGGGGCGCGTCAGGGCGTGAGGATCACCGAGCGGGTGAGGTGGCGGGGCCGGTCGGGGTCGAGGCCGCGGGCCGCGGCGACGGCGACCGCGAGGCGGTGGACCCGGACCAGTTCGGCCAGCGGGTCGAGTCCGCCCGCGATCCACAGTCCGCCGGTGGCGCGCACCTGCTCGGCCAGGCCCTCGGGAGCGTCGCCGAGCATCCAGGTCGCCGTGCCCTCGGTGGTGATGCTGATCGGGCCGTGCCGGTACTCCATCGCCGGGTAGGACTCCGTCCAGGCGAGTGAGGCCTCGCGCATCTTCAGGCCGGCCTCGTTGGCCAGGCCCACCGTCCAGCCCCGGCCCAGGAAGGTGAACTGCGTACTGTCGACGAGCCGTTCGGGCAGCGGGTCCGCGAGGGCGGTGCGGCCGTCGTCGACCACGGCGTCGGTGTGCAGGCCGAGATGGGCGCGCAGCAGGGTGAGGGCGGTGGTGGCGAACCGCGTCTGCACGACCGACCGTTCGTCCGCGAAGTCGAGCACGACGACGTCGTCGGCCGCCCGCATGACGGGGGTCCGCGGGTCGGCGGTGATCGCGACCGTGCGGGTGTGTCCGGTCAACTGCCCCAGCAGGTCGAGGACTTCGGTGGTGGTGCCGGAGCGGGTGAGGGCGACCACGCGGTCGTACGGACGGCCGGCGGGGAACTCCGAGGCGGCGAAGGCGTCCGTCTCGCCCAGCCCCGCGCCCTCGCGCAGCACGGCGGCCGCCTGCGCCATGAAGTAGGAGGTGCCGCATCCGACGATCGCGACCCGCTCGCCGGGCGCCGGAAGCGCCTCGCGGTGCCGCTGCGCCTCCCCCGCGGCCCGTGTCCAGCACGCGGGCTGGCTGGTCAGCTCGTCCTCGACATGGGTCATGCCGGGCCCTCCCTCGATGTGAGCCGCCCCGTGCGGCCGCTTGCTTGTTTCTGCAAGATACAGCGCCATTTCGAGCACAATCAAGCATCGGGCCGGGGGCGGTGTGCGCTAGGGTCGCCGGGAGATCGAGGAACGGGAGGGTGGGCATGTCGCGGGACGCCCGCTGGAAGGCCCTGCTGGAGCTGCTCGTCGAGCGCGGCCGGCTGGACGTCGAGGAGGCCGCCGCCGAGCTGGAGGTCTCCTCCGCGACCATCCGGCGCGACTTCGACCAGCTCGCCGAGCAGCAGATGCTCGTCCGCACCCGGGGCGGCGCGGTCGTGCACGGGGTCTCGTACGAGCTGCCGCTGCGCTACAAGACCGCCCGGCACCCCTCCGAGAAGCAGCGGATCGCCAAGGCGGTGGCCGACCTCGTCGCCCCCGGTGAGGCGGTCGGGCTGACCGGCGGCACCACCACCACCGAGGTGGCACGCGCGCTGGCCGTGCGCAGTGATCTCGCCTCCGGCCCGCCGGCGCTCACCGTCGTCACGAACGCGCTCAACATCGCCAACGAGCTCGCCGTACGGCCCCAGTTCAAGATCGTGGTGACCGGCGGGGTGGCGCGTCCGCAGTCGTACGAGCTCATCGGGCCGCTCGCGGACGGCGTGCTCGGCCAGATCACCGTCGACGTGGCCGTGCTGGGCGTCGTCGCCTTCGACGCCGTGCACGGAGCCGCCGCGCACGACGAGGCGGAGGCCGCGATCAACCGGCTGCTGTGCGAGCGCGCCGAGCGCGTGATCGTCGCCGCCGACTCCAGCAAGCTGGGCCGGCGGGCCTTCGCGCGGATCTGCGGGGCCGGCGCGGTGGACACGCTCGTGACCGACTCGGGGGCCGGCGCGGAGGAGGTGCGCCGGTTCGAGGAGGCGGGCCTGACCGTCCTCACGGTCTGACACCAGCGCCGCCACGGTCCGGCGCGGGCCGCCCCACCTGCCGCGTTCCCCGCGCTCCCCGGCCCGGATCCGCCCGGTGCCGTGGCCGGAAGGGTCTGCCGGCAAGCTCGCGGCGTCCGGCGAACGCTGCCGGTCGCAACACGCCCTAGGCTGAGGGCGGGATGCGCGGCGGGTCAGGGAGGCTGTGATGGGTGCAGGAACGACCGACGAGGACGCTGCCGGGTCCGGCCCGCGCTATCTGCCGATCGCGGAACACGGACTGATCGGTGATCTGCGCAGCGTGGCCCTGGTGGGCACGGACGGCACGATCGACTGGTACTGCTGCCCCGCCTTCGACGCGCCGAGCATCTTCGGGGCGATCCTGGACGCGGAGCGCGGCGGGTCCTTCGAACTGGCGGCCTCCGTCCCGGCGCGGACCAAGCAGTTCTACTTCCCGGACACGAACGTGCTGATCACCCGGTTCTTCACCGAGGACGGCGTCGGTGAGGTGCAGGACTTCATGCCGGTCGACGGCGGGGACGTGGAGGCGGATCGGCACCGCCTGATCCGGCGGGTGATGTGCGTACGCGGCTCCCTCCCCTTCCGCACCCGCGTCGCCCCGCGGTTCGACTACGGCACCCGCACGCACACCGTGCGCATGGCCGGCGAGGTGGCCGTCTTCGAGGCCGACGGACTGTCCCTCGCACTGACCTCGACCGTGCCCCTGGAGGTCCAAGGGCCGGACGTGCGGGCCGACTTCAAGCTCTCCGAGGGCGAGACGGCGGTGTTCGCGCTGGACCAGGTCGGCGGCGACCTGGAGCCGCGCCGGTGCGCTAAGGCGGAGGCCGAGGAGCAGTTCGGGACCACGGTGGCGTACTGGCGCCGCTGGCTGTCCGCCTCCAAGTACCGTGGCCGGTGGCGGGAGATGGTGCACCGCTCCGCCCTCACGCTGAAACTGCTCACCTACGCGCCCACGGGCGCGATCGTGGCGGCGCCGACGACCAGCCTGCCCGAGCAGCTGGGCGGCGAACGCAACTGGGACTACCGCTACGTGTGGGTGCGCGACGCGGCCTTCTGCGTCTACGCGCTGCTGCGGCTCGGGTTCTCCGACGAGGCCGAGGCGTTCATGAAGTTCGTGACCCGGCACGTCAGCCCGGGTGACGGCAGGCCCTCCGGTCCGCTGCAGATCATGTACGGCATCGACGGCCGCACCGACCTCACGGAGACCGAACTCGGCCATCTGGAGGGGCATCAGGGTTCCGCCCCGGTCCGGGTCGGCAACGCCGCCGCCGACCAGCTCCAGCTGGACATCTACGGCGCGCTCATCGACTCGATCTACCTGTACGACAAGTGGGCCAAGCCCGTCTCCAGCGCCCAGTGGGACGACGTGTGCGCACTGGTGGAGTGGGTGTGCGCCCACTGGGACCAGCCCGACGAGGGGATCTGGGAGACGCGCGGCGGGCGCAAGAACTTCCTGTACTCGCGGCTGATGTGCTGGGTGGCCATCGAGCGGGCCATCCGTATGGCCAACCGGCGCGGCCTGCCCGCCGACGTGCCCCGCTGGCGCGCGTGCCGCGACACGATCTACCGGCGGATCATGACGAAGGGCTGGTCCGAGACCCGGCAGGCGTTCGTCCAGCACGAGGACGGTGACGTCCTGGACGCGGCCGTGCTGATGATGCCCCTGACGAAGTTCATCGCACCCACCGACCCCAAGTGGCTGTCCACCCTCGACGCCCTCACCCACGACCTGGTGTCCGACTCCCTGGTCTACCGCTACGACCCGCTCACCAGCCCCGACGGGCTGCGCGGCGACGAAGGCACCTTCTCCATCTGCTCGTTCTGGTACGTCGAGGCCATGGTGCACGCCGGGCGCGTCGACGAGGCGCGGCTCGCCTTCGAGAAGATGCTCACCTACGCCAACCATCTCGGCCTGTACGCCGAGGAGATCAGCCACACCGGTGAGCAGCAGGGCAACTTCCCGCAGGCGTTCACCCATCTCGCGCTCATCAGCGCCGCGTTCAATCTGGACAAGGCCCTGGGCTGAGGGGGTGTCGCCGGGTACACCCGGCATCCGGTGCCCAGGCCCAGCGACGCCGGACCCCTGAGCCGGAAGGATTCCCGGTGTCGGCGAACGCCGGCACGGACATCCACCTCACCGACTCGGGGGACCACCCATGAACGAGATCTTCGCCCGGCGCCTGACAGGTGCGGCCGGCATCGCCGGCGCGGCCGCGCTCATCGTCGAAGTGCCGTTGTACTTCGTCTACTCGGGCCCGCCGACGGACGCGAACGTGCTCGCCCGGCTGCTGATCGGCATCGTCGCCCTCGCCTTCCTGGTCGTGTTCGTGACGGCCTTCCGCGAACTGGTCAGGCACGCGAGCCCCGCCTGCGAATGGGCCGGTTCGATCGCCTTCGCCACCGGACTCGTCTACGCCACGATCACCCTCGTCTCCTCCGGGCTGGAGGCGGGCGCGGTCATCGCCACCGACCACCGGATCGACCCGACCATCGCGGTGAACGGCACGTACATCCTCTACGGTTCGATCTCCCGGCTGATGCTGGCGTTCTTCCTGACGGCGGTGGGCGTCGCCGTCAGCCGCGCGAACCTGCTGCCGCGCTGGGTGGGACGGTCGGCCTACGTGCTCGCGGCCGTCAACCTCGTCTTCGTGCCGTCCCTGTTCTTCGGCAACACCCCCGCGCACTTCTACGCGGCGAACGGCTGGGGCACCACGGCCCTGATGGGCGCGATCCTCAGCTACTGGCTGCTGGCCGTGAGCATCTCCACGTACCGCAGCGCGAGCCGCCGGGTGCCGGCCGGCGCGTAGTGCGGATGCGGGTCACCGGGTGGGCGGGGCGGCCGAGGGCCGTCCCGCCCACCGGCGCGCCCGCTTCGGTCTCACTCGTCCGCGACCAGCTCCACGGGCACCGCGACGACGTCCACGAGCGCGCCGGAGCGCAGGGCCGTCAGGGACAGCGGCCGCCCGATGGCGTCCTCGAGCATCAGCCGCTGCAGTGCCTGGGCACCGGTCACCGGGGTGCCGCCGGCGGTGAGCAGCAGATCGCCGTCCCGCAGACCGGCGCGGGCCGCGGGCGAGCCGGGCACGACCTCGATGATCCTGAGTCCCGTGGACCGGCCGGTGCGGGCCTGGAGCGGCGGCGGCAGCGGTGCGGGGATGCCGGCGAGACCGAGATGGGCGCGACGGACCCGGCCGTCGGAGAGCAGGGCCGCGATGATCTGCCGGCTGGTGCCGTTGACCGGGATGGCCAGGCCCAGGCCGACGTCGGCGATGGCCGTGCTGATGCCGACGACCCTGCCGTCGGCCGTGGCGAGCGCACCGCCCGAGCTGCCCGGGTGGAGGGTGGCGTCGGTCTGGACGACGTCGTCGATGACGCGCGTGGCCCGGCCCGCACTGGCCGGCAGCGACCGGCCCAGCGCGCTGACGACACCGGCGGTGACACTGCCGGCCAGCCCGAGCGGGTTGCCCACCGCCACGACCAGCTGCCCCACCCGCAGCGTGTCGGCCTCGCCGAGCGCGGCCGGGGGTGGAGTGGGTCCGTCGGCGCGGACCACGGCGAGATCGGAGAGCGGGTCGGCGCCGATCACGTGGAAGGGGGTGGTCGTGCCGTCGGCGAAGGATGCCGTCCCGGCGTCGGCGTGCCCGACGACATGGGCGTTCGTGAGGAGGAAGCCGTCGTCGGTGAAGACGACCGCGGAGCCGCTTCCCCTGACGAATCCTCCCCTGGAGCGGCGGTGCGCGACGTTCACCGCCGCCACTTTCGGCGTGAGCTCGGCGGCGACCGACGTGACGGTCTGCGAGTAGGAGTCGAGCGCGGCCTGCTCCCTGCCGGAGCGGTCGGGCCCGGAAAGTGTGGTGGCCACGAGTCGACCTTTCCGCTTGCCCAAGGGCGTGCATTACATGCTTACACCCTTGCGGGGCAGACGGAGAGGACTTCGCTGCGGGCTGACGGCGGCGCGCGGTCAGCGGGCGCGGGGCCCCTCGGCGCCGGGGTCCGGCCGTCTCGACGTACGCACCGCGCCGACCGTCTTCAGCAGCCGGTCGGCGGGTGCGCGCAGTCCGGGATGGGCGTTCACCGTGTTCCGCAGCCCCCGCACGGGTCTGCGCCACAGCTGGTGGGCGGCCGCGACCGGGTGGGGCCGGGTGGCGAATCCTTCCGCCACGCGCAGCTCCCGGGTCTTCAGCCAGTCCTTGTACTCCTTGTCGCCGCGTCCCAGGTCCAGCAGCGTCACGCCGTGCCGGGCCGCCGCCTCGGCGGTGCGCAGATGCATGATCAGTCCGGGTGAGTAGCGGTGGAACTCGGGGTCGTACGCGGTGAACCAGGCGGCCAGCACCGTGCGCGAGCGGGGCCCGAAGTGGGCCGCGACCGGGCGGTCACCGGCGTAGAGCACCGACAGGACGCCCGTGAAGTGCTCCTCGCGGACCTGGTGGAGATGGTGCACGAGGTCCACGATCCACGGCCGCGCGAACCGGTCCATCCGGCCCGTTCTGCGGTACTGCGCGGACTTCCACCGCATGAGCCGGCGCAGCATCCGCGGATCACGCTCGTCGAACTCGAAGCGCACCTCGCCCACGTCGCGCCCGAGGCGGCGCTCCTTCTTCAGCGTGGTCTTGGAGAGGCCCGGGTAGGCGCCGCGCAGCCAGGGCTCGTACCCGCTCTCGTCGGGCTTGAGATCGATGACGGGGGAGGCGAACAGGCCCGTGGCGTACCGGCCGAACGGCTTCTGCTCCTCGACGAGATGGTCGAACTCGAAGACGGACAGCCTGCATGCCTTCAGCAGGTCCTGGGCGTCCCAGGTGCATCCGGGGCGGTGCACGAGCGCCTGGCAGTCGGAGAGGCCGAGGCCGACGGCACGGCCGACGCCGAAGGCGTTGCGCTCGTAGGGGAGGAAGCCGACGGGCTCACCGCCCTCGCGCAGGACCGCGATCCGTGTCCCGGCGCGGTACCTGCCGATCCCGGTCGCGAACTCCGGCGCCAGAAAAGGATTGGCGTATTCCGGAGACTCGTCCATCGCCGTGTGCCATGCCGCCCGCAGTGCGGCGGTCAGCTCGTCGGCTCTGTGGATCGTGACGTCCACGTCAGATCATCCGCCCTTCCGCAGGCTCCGTGAGGGACGTCCCGACCGCGGCGCAGGCCGATTGAGCATATGGATCCCTGTTCGTCGATCGCATCGGCGATCGCTCCCCCCGTGACGTCCCCCCGCGGCGCGCTCTCCGCCGCGGATCAAACCTGGCGAAACAGTACGCATGTTGTCAAGAGTGCCTGCCTCAACAAAGACCGCACTGTGACGAGGGGCCTGGATCCGGCCGGATCGATGCCCCGTCGCGCGAGGGACGGGAAACCGTCGGCCGGGTGGGGCCGCCCGCCGCGGGTGCCCTCGTCCCCACCACCGCCCCTCCCCAATCCGCCCTGCGGAGGGGCGAGATGAGCGACGACGGGGCCAGGACCCGACGCGACCTCGGACCATGCGCCCGGCGCGAACCAGGAGAGCACTCCCGTCACCACGGCGCGCCCGGCGCGCGTCACGAGTGAATCCGCGTTGCCGCTGGGGGAGTTGATGAACGAGTCACCTTGACCACCCCCCTCCGCCCCAGCACGATGTGCGCCACCCGAGAGCCCTCTCACGCGAAGTGCCACCGACGCCGAGGAGACCGGACATGGCCGAGACCGGCCGTCGGACGATCACCGGGCCGGGCCGGGCCGGCCGCGGCCCACGGCCTGGTACCTGCCGGCGGCGGCCGGCGCGAACCCGCCGGGCTCACACCGAGGCGCCGCGCGGGTGCAGCCGGTCGAAGCGGAACGGCGCCAGGGCGCCGGGACGGCGGCCGGTGCGGACGTACTCGCCCAGTGTGCGGCCGGTGACCGGGCCGAGCGTGACACCGAGCATGCCGTGTCCGGTCGCCACGAAGGCGTTGGCGTGGCCGGGGACCCGGTCGATGACGGGGAGGCCGTCGGGCAGGAACGGCCGGCCGCCTACCCAGGGGTCGCGGATCAGACCGACCAGGTCGTCCGGGTCGTCGAACCAGCGCCCCAGGTAGTGGCGGCTGGCGAGGGCGACGGCGACGACGCGGCGCCAGTCGAGGCGGTTGTTGTTTCCGCTGAGTTCCATCGTCCCGCCGATCCGTGTCGTGCCGCCGATCGGCGAGGCGACCGCCCGGCGTTCGCCGAAGTACAGCGTGTGCCGGGGAGCGGGGTCGAGGTCGACCGAGAAGCTGTAGCCCTTGCCCGCCTGGAGCGGCAAGCGGTGCCCGAGGGCGCCGAGCAGGCCGGAGGAGCGCACGCCGGCCGCGATCACCACGGCGTCGCACGGCATCTCCCCCACGTCCGTGCGGACGGCGGTGACATGGTCCCGCGAGGTGCTGAACCCCACCGCCTCCGCGTTCTCGTGGACCTTCACCCCGGCCGCGGTGAGGGCCTGCCCGAGCGCGCGGGCGAACGCCTCCGGGTCGACGACCCCCTCCCCTTCGACGAGGTAGGCCGCGCGCACCCCGGACGACAGCGCGTCGTCCAGCAGCCTGGCCCCGTCCCCGGTGGTGACGTCGTCGGGCAGCGGGTAGCGGCCGTCGGCCATCTCCCGTTGCACGGCGAGATGGTGGCGGGCCTCGGCGGCGGAGAGGAAGGCGTGCACCATCCCGGGCCGGGTCAGCGTGGTGTCGACGCCCGCCTCCCGCAGGCCGTCGAAGAGGCCGAAGGTGGTGCGGTTCAGCTCGGCGATCGCCGCGTAGCCGCGCCGGAAGACGGCGGGCGTGCTGCTGCGCCAGAACCGCCACAGCCACCGTGCGAACGCCGGGTCGGGCAGCGGCCGCAGATACAGGGGCGAGTCCGGGCGGCCCAGTGAGCGCAGCGCGTACCGGACGACTCCGGGCGCCGGGACCGGTGTGGAGTGGCTCAGGCAGACCCAGCCGGCGTTGCCCCGGGACGCTCCGGAGCCCAGGCCGCGCCGTTCGACGACCTCCACCGCGACGCCTGCCTCGGCGAGGTAGTACGCGGTGCACAGGCCCACGACACCGCCGCCGAGCACCACCACGGGCGCGGTCATGAGGCCGGCCCGTACGCGGCGAGGAACTCCCGGGTGCGGGACTGTGCGGGGCGGTCGAGGACGTCCCGCGGTGTCCCCTCCTCCACGATCCGGCCCCCGTCGACGAAGACCACGTGGTCGGACACCTCGCGGGCGAAGGGGAGTTCATGGGTGACCAGCAGCATCGTCATCCCGTCGGCGGCGAGTTCGCGCATCACGCCGAGCACCTCGCGGGTCGCCTCCGGGTCGAGGGAGGAGGTGGGCTCGTCGAAGAGCAGCACCTCCGGGCGCAGCGCCAGCGCCCGTGCGATGGCGACGCGTTGCTGCTCCCCGCCGGAGAGCTGGTCCGGCCGCGCGAGAGCGCGGTGCGCCACCCGGACGCGGCGCAGCAGCGTGACGGCGCGCTCCAGTGCCTCCTGTTCCGGTACACCGGCTCTCCGCTGCGCCAGGACGACGTTCTCCACCGCCGTCAGATGCGGGAAGAGGTGGAAGCGCTGGAAGACCATGCCGACCGTGCGGCGCAGCCCGGGCAGGTCGCGGCAGACGGTCCGCCCGCCGCTGTGCACCACCTCGCCGGCCACCTCCACCGTTCCCCGGTCGGGGCTCTCGAGCAGGTTGACGCAGCGCATCAGGGTCGACTTGCCGCCACCGCTCTGCCCGATGACGCTGACGATGCGGCCGCGGCCGACCTCCAGGTCCAGGTGGTCGAGCACCAGGCGGCCGTCGAAGGACTTGCACAGTCCCTCGATGCGTACGACCGCCTCGGTGCGCGCCGGCCGGGCGGCTGCGGCCGTGAGGGCGGGCCCGGTCATACGGCCGCCTCCTTCGGGTCGGCCGGGGTACCGGCGCCGGGGTCGGCGGTGAGCAGTGCGCGGGCGGCGCGCATCCGGCGCCGCCGCCACGGGGACAGGGGGACGCCCGCGTGGACCTTCCGCTCCAGCAGCAGCAGGAGCTGGGAGAGCGGGTAGCACAGGGCGAAGTAGAGGGCCGCGATGACCAGGTACACCTCCAGGGCCCGGAAGGTGGCCGAGGTGATCAGCCGGCCCTCCGACATCAGCTCGGCGGCGGACACGGTGACCAGCAGCGAGGTGGACTTCAGCAGGTCCACCAGCATGGTGTTGGTGCCGGGCAGTGCCTGCCGGACGGCCTGCGGCAGGACGACGTGGGCGAAGATGCCCGCCCTGCCGAGCCCCAGTGCCTGGCCCGCCTCGGTCTGTCCGGCGGGCACACCGCTGATCGCGGCGCGGAAGATCTCGGAGAGGTAGGCGGCGTAGAAGACGATCAGGCTGAGGCTGCCGGCGGTGAACACGTCCAGCCGGACACCGGCCGAGGCCAGGCCGAAGTAGGTCAGGAAGATGATGGCGAGGAGCGGGACGTTCTTGAAGACCTCGGTGTAGAGGGCGGCGAGGGCCCGGGCGGGCCAGGCCCGGTTCAGCCGCAGCAGCGCCACGGCGAGGCCCAGCAGGACCGCGCCCACGAAGCCGACGAGCGTGTAGGAGAGGGTGCGCCACAACGCGTCGAGCAGGTCGGACCGGTAGTCGGACCAGGGGACTTGGAACAGGCCGGACATGGTCTCTCCTCTCACTCGGCGATGCTCGGCGGGGTCCAGTCGTCCGGCCGGTCCACGCCCCGGCGCGCGGCGGCGACGTCGGGGGACGGCCTGAGGAACTGGTCCGGATCACCGCCGTACTTCCGCACGAGCCTGGTCATCTCGCCGTTCGCGTACATGGCGTCGATCCGCGCGGAGATCGCCCGTTCCAGCGCGGTGGCCTTCCGGGGCAGGTAGAACCCGGTCTGGTAGGGCTGGAAGTACTGGTAGGCGGGCTTGGCCCTGACCTCGGCGGCGGTCGGCGGCGTCGGGTACTCGGTCCTGATCTTCAGCTCGGGGCGCTCCTTCTGCGCGGCGATGATGATCAGCGGGTCGAGGAAGCCGACGTCGACACGGCCGGCGCCGAGGTCGTCGAAGACTCCGGTGGCGTCCGGGTAGGCGTGCAGCGTGGCGCGGGGCACCGCCTGGATGGACTTGACCCAGACATAGCCCTCGACGGTGCCGAGGCTGAGGCCCTTGAGGTCCCCGACGGTCTTGTACGTCCTCGCGCCGCGCACCGCCATCGCCGGCGGCGAGTAGTAGGGCGGGTCGGTGAACAGCCCCTGCTTCTGCCGCTCGGCGGACCAGGCGACACCGCCGACGGTGATGTCCACACGGCGGGACTGCACTCCGGCGAGCATGCCGGCGAAGTCCGTGACCTCCGGTTCGATCCGCAGGCCCAGCTTCCTGGCGACGGCGGTGAGGATGTCGCCGTCCAGGCCGACGATCTTGCCGTCCCGCACGGTGGTGTAGGGCGCGTACGGCTGGACGGCGACCTTGATGACGCCCGGCGTCAGCGTGCCGAGCGCCGCGGTCTTCGCGGAGACGTTCTTCGGGCCGCCGTCGCCGTCCGCACCGCAGGCGGCCACGGTGGACATCAGCATCAGCGCGGACAGAGCGACGGCGAGCGAGCGCACACGGATCATGGGCATGGGCCTTCCGTATCGTCCTGAAGGAGCCCGCCGATCACCGCGATGTGCCCCCGGCGGGGTTCGATTGGGGCCATACGCTAGAGATCGCCCCGCGGTGCGTCATCGTTCACTTCGTACGAACTTGTGGCCGCCGTCGCGCCCGCGCCTGTACGGTGCGTCCATCCCCGGCCCGTACGTCCGAGGGGAGGAACCGCCCGTGCTGAGCCCCTCGCTCGCGCAGGAGATCGCCGGCGACACCACCGCCGTCATCGGCTTCAACGTGCTCATCACCGACGCGGAGGGCATGGTCATCGGCAGCGGCGACAGCAGCCGGGTCGGCAGCTTCCACGAGGCCTCGGTGGAGGTCGTACGCACCCAGGAACCCGCCACGCACGACGCCTCGCAGGCCCAGCGGCTGCGCGGGGTACGCCCGGGCATGACCCTGCCGCTCGTGGCGGGCGGCCAGGCGGTGGGCACGGTCGGGATCACCGGCACGCCCGCCCAGGTGCGCCGCTTCGGGCTGCTGGTGAAGCGCCAGACGGAGATCCTGCTGCGGGAGTCCGTGATGCTGCGCTCCCGGCTGCTCTCGGAGCGCGCGGCCGAGAAGCTCCTCGCCGACATCGCCTCCCACGACCCCCAGGTCGTCGAGGACGACTTCCTCCTCTTCCGTGCCACGGAACTCGGCTTCGACCTCAGGCTGCCGCGGGTGGCCGCCGTCGTCGAGGTGACCGTGCCCGAGGCCGCCGCGCGCCGCCGGGGCCTCCCCCCGCAGGACGTCGCGCTGGTCCGTACCGAACTCCTGCGCACCGTCCGCGAGATCTTCGCCGACCCGCAGGACATCGTCGCCGGCACGGTCCCGGGACGCATCGGCGTCCTGCACCGCTGCGGCGCGCGGCACCGGAGCGAATCCCTGGTCGCCGACTGCCGGCGGGTCGTCGACCTCATCGCCGCGCAGGACGGTCTCGCCGCCCGGGTGGGCGTCGGTGAACCGGCCGACACCGTCGTCGGTCTGCACGACTCGTACCAGGACGCCTGCGACGCGCTGCGGCTGGGCGGACATCCGGCAGGCGGTCCGCCCGTCCACCTCATCGCCGATCTACGGGTCCACCAGGTGCTGGCCGCGGCCGGCCAGTCGGCGCGCAACCGCCTGGTCGACCTGACCACGGCGGACCTGCGCGCCCAGCAGGACTGGCCGGCGCTGCGCGACACCATCACCGCCTGGTGCGAGAGCGGCTTCAACCTCGTGCGGGCCTCCGCCGCCCTGCACATCCACCGCAACACCGTGGTCTACCGCATGAACAAGATCGAGCAGATCACCGGACGGCCGCTGCGCGACCACCGGGCCACGACGGCCCTCTACCTCGCCTGTCTGGCGGAGCGGCTCGGCGGCGACTGACGGACCGGGCCCGGAGAGGCCCAACTCCCGTGCGGTCACGGGCCCTTGCGGCCGACTCCCGCGTAGACCCAGTACTCCGAGGGCCTGTCGGGGATCCGGTCGCCCGGGTCCGGGCGCCACAGGGGCACGTAGACCAGGCCCGGCTGCACCAGGTCGAAGCCGTTGAAGAGACCGTGGATCTCGTCGTGGGAGCGGGCGGTGACGGGCGAGGTGGCGCGGGAGCGGTAGAGCTTGCCGACGGCGTCGGCCGTGTCCGGGCGGTCCTCGTTGGTGGCGTGGGTCAGCGCGAGCCAGCTGCCGTCGGGCAGGGCGTCACGGAAGGCCGCCACGATGCCCGCCGGGTTCTCCTCGGGCGAGACGAAGTGCAGGATCGTGATCATCAGCACGGCGACGGGCCGGCCGAAGTCGATCAGCTTGCGCACCTGCGGCGAGGCCAGGATGTCGGCGGGCCGCCGGATGTCGCCGTCGACGATGTCCGCGTCCGGGTTGTCGGCGAGCAGGGAGGCGCTGTGGGCCACCGCCACGGGGTCGTTGTCCACGTAGACGACCCGGGCGCCGGGGCTGGCGGCCTGCGCCACCTCGTGGACGTTGCCCTGGGTGGGGATGCCCGAGCCGAGGTCGATGAACTGCCGCACCCCGGAGTCGACCAGGAAGCGCACCGCGCGGCCGAGGAAGGCGCGGTTGGCCCGGGCCAGGGTGCGCACCTGCGGATCGATGGCGGTGAAGGCCGCGACGGCCTCGCGGTCGATGGCGAAATTGTGGGAACCGCCCAGCATGGCGTCGTACATACGGGCGACACTCGCCTTGTCGGGATCGGTCCCGGGTGGCATTCCAGCGTTGTCCGGCACTGCAACTCCCTCTATGACCAGGGGCCTTGACGCGTCATCATATAGTTGCCGACGACGCCCGACGAGCCACCCTCCTCGCGGTGCGCCCGGACACCCCACCCGGAAAGGCACGACCCCTGCGGAACGAACCGCGCAGCCGCACCGGCGACGCCCCCGCCGCCCAGCCCCCGCCCAGGCGTTCGGCCTTCTCCCCGGCCGCCGACGTCATCGGCTCGGAGCTGGATCTGCGGCTGACCGGCAGCCACGTCGTGCACGCGCTCACGCCCGGATTCTGCGACGCGGCCTCGGTCTATCTGCTGGAGCGCTGGCTGCGCGAGGAGAACGCCTACCCGGCCGCGGATCCGCCCCAGATAGAGGCGCGCCGGCTGGCCCTGCGCGTGGGGACGGACGCGGTGGAGGACTGGGCGGGCCTGCTGCCGGACGGCGAGGTGATCGTCTTCCCGCGGGAGACGCCGTACGCCCGCGCTCTCGCCGACGGACAGGCGCAGTTGCTCGACGCCGTCGACGCCCACACCTCGGAGCGGCTGATCGCCTCGGGCAACGGCGACGCGCGCATCGACGCGCTGCTGCGCGCCTCGTCCTTCTTCGTGGTCCCGCTGCAGCTGAGCGGTACGGCGATCGGCTTCGTCGCGGGCATCCGCGGCCCCGGCCGGGCCCCCTTCAGCACCGGGGAGGTCGTGGCCGTGGAGGCGCTGGCCGCACGGGTCGCGACGGCCCTGGACAACGCGCGCCGCTACGAGCGGGAGCGCCGCACGGCCCTGGCCATCCGCAACAGCCTGCTGCCCGGCTCCGCCCACGAGTTCGAGGGCTGCCGCGTCGCGCACGCCGGTCTGCCCGCCGGACAGGGCAACATCATCGGCGGCGACTGGTTCGACGTGCTGCGGCGGCCGGGCGACCGGGTCAGCCTCGTCGTGGGGGACGCGATGGGGCACGGCCCGGAGTCCGCCGTGGCGATGATCCAACTGCGCACCGCCGTACGTACGTTGGCGGGTTTCGACATCCCGGCCGCCGATCTCGTACGGCGCCTCGACGCGCTTGCCTACGACACCCCGGGCGCCTCCTTCGCGACCTGCGTCTACGCCGAGTGGGACGCCCGCGCGCGCACCTGCACGCTGGTCGGCGCGGGCCACCCTCCACCCTTGCTGCGCGGTCCCGACGGCCGGACCGCGCCGGTGACGCTGGCCAGCCCGGGGCTGCCCCTGGGGCTGGGCACGGGCAGCTACGAGGCCACCGTGCTCACCGTGGACGAGCCGTCCCTGCTGGTGCTCTACAGCGACGGCCTGGTCGAGTCCCGCGACGCCGACATCGACCAGGAGATCGCCCGCCTCGCACGCGCCCTGGACACGGCCGCCGTCGAACCCGATCCGGGCGACGACGACCAGCGGCTCCAGTCCCTGTGCCGGCGGCTGCTGCGCTCCCCCACGGCCGCCGCGGGCGCGGACGACCGTACGCTGCTGCTGGCCGAACTCTCGCCCGGGAAGGACTGACCCCCTGCCGTGCGGGCTCAGACCGTCAGGCTGGCCCAGACGGCGTTGCCCCCGGTGAGTCTGGACCGGTCGACCCCCCACACGTCCGCGATCGCCTCGACCAGGAGCAGTCCGCGGCCGTTCTCGTCGTCGGGACCCGGCTCGCAGCGGGGCAGTCCGCGCCCGGTGCGGTCGTGGTCGTGCACCTCCAGGCGCAGGCAGTCGTCGGCGACGAGCCCGATGCCGCACAGGATGCGCGCGCTCAAAGTGTGCCGCAGGGCGTTGGTGGCGAGCTCGGAGACGAGCAGCACGGCGTCGGCGCACAGGTCGGCGGGCACCCGCCAGGCGCTCAGCCGTGCGCTCACGGAGCGGCGGGCGACCTTGATGCTGGAGCGCTGCGGCGGCAGTTCGAGCCAGTGCGTTCGTTCCTGGCTCGCGGCGTCTAACAGCTGCGGGGAGGACGTCATGTGGGGGGACACGGCAGTTGCCTTCCAGGGGAGAGCGGGCGCGCGCTGTGATCGTCGCGAGGACTCGCGCAAGTAACTATGCTCACAGGCCAGTTCAACCTGCAACCAGCTGCCTGTTATTTTCATCTAGCCGGTATCGTTCTGGTGGCTTCAACAAGTCGCTTGCGCACAAGCGTTCGTGACGGTTCCTCAGGAGGTAGGACGTGAACGAAGGCCGGTCGGGCGCGGGCAGCAACAGCCCCAGCGCTCCCACCGTTCTCCGCATGATCCTCGGCCGACGGCTCCAGGAGCGGCGCCAGGACGCCGGCTTCTCGCTGGACGCCGCCGCCAAGGCGCTGCGGGTGACGTCCCTGACCATCCGCCGGCTGGAGAAGGCCGAGGTCGCACTCAAGCCTCTCTACGTGGAGAAGCTGCTCGAGACCTACGGGGCCGACCGGCAGGAGATCGAGGAGTTCGTCCCCCTCGCGGAGCGGGCCAACGAGCCCGGCTGGTGGCACATGTACCGCGACGTGCTGCCGACCTGGTTCAGCGCCTACGTCAGCCTGGAGACCGGTGCGACGACGCTGCGCACCTACGAGCCGCACTACGCGACCGGCCTGCTGCAGACCCCTCGGTACGCGCGGGCCGTCCTGCGTGGCGGCCTGCCCAACGGCAGCGAGGAGGAGCTGGACCGCCGGGTGGACGTGCGGCTGCGCCGCCAGAGCCTGCTGGAGAAGAAGAACGCGCCCACGCTCTGGGTGGTGATGGAGGAGGCCGTGCTGCACCGGGTGGTGGGCGGCCCCGAGGTGATGCGGGAGCAGGTCGACCGGCTCCTGGAGGTCTCGGAGCTGGAGCACGTCAGCGTCGACGTCGTGCCGTTCACCGCCGGCGCCCACGTCGGCGCGTGCGCGCCCTTCACCTACTTCCGCTTCGAGGAGCCGGAACTGCCCGACATCGTCTACACCGAGGTCCTCACCGGCTCCATGTACCTGGACCAGCGTTCGGACGTGTCGGCCCACCTGGAAGCGCACAACCGCATGTCCCTGCTGACCTCGGACGCGGACAGCAAGGCGCTCCTGAACCGCATGCGAAAGGAGTACTCATGACCGTGACCGGAGGCCGTGGCTGCCATGTCTACAACGGGATGCCGGCGTCGGACCTCGGCGATCAGGGCTGGGAGTCTCCGTGGAGCGGTCCCAACGGGGGCCAGTGCGTGCAGACCAAGCAACTCGCCGACGGCCGTGTGGCGCTGAGGCAGTCGACCGATCCCGCAGGACCCGCGCTGATCTACACCCCGGAGGAGATCACCGCGTTCGTCGCGGGAGTCAAACGAGGCCTCGCCGATCATCTGACGGCCGGCTGACGCCACCGGACCGGCGGGAGGAACCGGGACCGCCCCGGCCACCGACTGCCCGACCCCACCACCCCCACCCGCACACCACCGAAAGGGACAGGATGACCAGCTCGCACGCCGCGCGGGACATCGACACCAGCAGGCCCCACTCCGCCCGGATGTACGACTATTACCTCGGCGGCAAGGACCACTTCGAGGTCGACAAGCAGGCCGCGGAGACCGTCGCCGAGGCCTACCCGGCCATCTTCGTGTGCGCGCGGGAGAACCGGGCGTTCATGCACCGCGCCACCCGGGTCCTCGCCCGGGAGCACGGCATCCGCCAGTGGCTGGACATCGGCACCGGCATCCCGACCGAGCCCAACCTGCACCAGGTGGCCCAGTCCGTGGTGCCCGAGGCGCGGGTGGTCTACGCCGACAACGACCCGCTCGTCCTCAAGTACGCCGAGCGCCTGATGCGCAGCACCGCGCAGGGCCGCACGACGTACATCGAGGCGGACGTCAACGACCCCTCCACGCTGCTCAACTCCCCGGAGCTGGCCGAGGTCCTGGACCTGGACCGGCCGGTTGCCCTGTCGCTGAACGCCCTGATGCACTTCGTGCCGGACGCGCAGGACCCGTACGGCATCGTGGAGCGGCTGCTGGCCGTCCTGCCCTCGGGCAGCGCGCTGGCCCTGAGCCACTGCACGCCCGACTTCGACCCGGCCACCTGGCAGAAGGTCACCGACATCTACAACAACGCCGGTACGCCGGTGCAGTTCCGCTCGCAGCACGACGTGGCCCGGTTCTTCAGCGGGCTGGATCTGCTCGAGCCGGGGATCTCGGTGGGCCACCGCTGGCGCCCGGACGGCGAGAACACGGCCACGGACGCCGAGGTCAGCCTGTGGACCGGGGTGGGCATCAAGCCGTAGAGGTGTGGCGGTGCCGTAGCGGTGTGGCGGTCGGGGGTGCCGCCGTACGGCCCGGGTCCCGCACGGGGCCGGGCCGGCCACCGGGTTCGTCCATCGGCCCGCAGCGGACGCCGGGGCAGCAGCGGTGCCGCGCGGGGGCACGCACCCGGGGAGGGTGGACGCCGCCCGCCTACGTACACTCGACGGCGCCGGGACCGTGGCATCCGTCCCAGGAACCGTCGAGGTGCCCACGCGTGACGTCCGGTGCGTCGATGAGCCGGGCGGAAGTGGTGCGGCGATGGATCCGAGCGGCCGGGAGCGTCAGGCGTCCGCTCCCGCGGACGGCACGCGGCGGGCCGGGGGCGGCGTGCCCGGCGGGCGCCGCGGGCAGCAGGTCTCCCCGGCCGACGCGGCCGGGCTCGCGGGCGTCTCCTCGCAGACGGTCCCCCGGGTCTCCGACAGCCGCCCTCGTGCGATGACTTCGCCCCGGGAGCACGGTCTCCCGGCGATGCGGGACCTGGACCGCCGGCCCGACAGCGCGGCCCACGGGCCGCACCTGCCCGCGGACATCGGTGCCGTCGGCCTCGGCGGCATCCCCGCCGCCGGACTCCTCGTGCCGCACCGCCTCGTGGTCCGGCACCGCACCGCCGCGCCACGCGGGAGCAGACGGTGAGGCCGGGCGACGCGGAGCCGGTCACCCCGTCCACGCCGCGGCCCGTGCGCCGACCGTCGCTGGTGCAGGGCTGGCACCGACTCACCTTCCTGCACTGGCCGGTCGAGCCGGAACGGGTGGCCGCGCTGCTGCCCGCCGGCACCCGCCCCGACATCCTCGACGGAGCGACCTACGTGGGCCTGGTGCCGTTCGTGATGCGCGGTGTGGGTCTCGGTCCGGGGCCGGGGCTGCCGTATCTCGGCACGTTCTGCGAGACGAACGTACGGCTGTACTCGGTGGACGAGCAGGGCCGCCGCGGCGTGGTGTTCCGCTCCCTGGACGCGAGCCGCCTGCTGCCCGTACTGGTGGGTCGATGGGGTGTACGGCTCCCCTACGTCTGGTCGGCGATGCGCCTGCGCCATGAGAGCGGCGTGCTCACCTACGTCTGCCGGCGCGGACGGACGACGGGCCGCGGCCCCACGAGCCGGGTGGTCGTACGACCGGGCGAGCCCCTCGCGCGTCCCACTCCCCTGGAGCACTTCCTCACCGCCCGCTGGGGCATGCACGTCCCCTGGCACGGCCGCACGGCGCACCTGCCCAACGACCACCCGCCGTGGCCGCTGCACCGGGCCGAACTCCTGCATATCGACGACGAGTTGATCGCCGCTGCCGGTCTGCCGCAGGTGCGGGGCGCGCCGGTCAGCGTGCTGTACTCGCCCGGTGTCCCGGTCCGGTTCGGGGCGCCCGGCCTCGTGCGGCCGCGATCAGGAACCCCGCGGCCGGAGAGGTCAGTAACGGAGAAGCGCCGAGCCCGGCGCCGCCCGTAGCGTGACCGTGTGATCCGACATCTCGTGCCCTCCGCCTACCGGCCCGTCCTCGCCGACCGCACCTTCCGGCGGCTGGCCCTGGGCCTCGGAGTCTCCGGTCTCGGCGACGGCATGAGCTTCGTCGCGGTGGCGTGGCTCGCCATCGAGCTCGCGCCTGAGGCGACGCAGGGGCTGTGGGTCGGCGGCGCGGTCGCCGCGTACACCTTGCCGGGTGTGCTCGGCGCGCTGCTGCTCGGACGCCGGCTGCGCCGGGTGCCGGCCAGACGGCTGCTGACGGCGGACAGCGTGGTGCGCGCCGTGTTCATCGGCGCCGTCCCTCTGGCCTGGTCGGCCGGACTGCTGACCCCGCCGCTCTACGTCGTGCTGCTCGCGGTCTCGTCCCTGCTGCACGCATGGGGCGGCGCGGGCAAGTACACGCTCCTCGCCGAGCTGCTGCCCGAGGAGCAGCGGCTTCCCGCGAACACCTTCGTCGGCTCGCTCACCTTCGCCGCCACCATCGCCGGACCCGCCGTCGCCGGTCTGCTGGTGACGTACGCGAGCTCCGCGCTGGTCCTCGGCCTGGACGCCCTGAGCTACGTGTTCCTCGCCGTGCTGGTCGCGCGCAGCCGGCTGCCGGAGCGGGCGGACGCCTCCCCGGTCGACCCCGTCGACCAGGCGGCCGCCCGCGGCGGCCTCGCCCTCCTGCGCTCCCGCCCCGAGCTGCTCGGACTGCTGACGCTCACCTGGTTCTTCAATTTCCTCTACGGCCCCGTGGAGGTGGCCCTGCCGCTGCACGTGACCGGCGACCTGCATGCACCGGGCACGCTGCTGGGCCTGTACTGGATGCTGTTCGGCGTCGGCGCGGTGCTCGGTTCGCTGGCGGTCGGCGCTCTGCGGCAGCTCCCGCTGTGGCCCGTGACGGTCTGCATCGTGATCGCCTGGGGACTCTCGCTGCTGCCGTTCGGCCTCGGAGCGCCGACGGGCGCCACCGTCGCGTGCTTCACCCTCGGTGGCCTGGTCTACGGGCCCTTCGTCGCCCTGTCGGTGACCCTGATGCAGGCGAAGTCGCCGCCGCGGCACCTGGCCGCGATGCTCGCCGCCAACAACGCGGTACTGCTCACGGCGTCACCGCTCGGCACGGCGCTCGGCGGCCCGCTCACCGCGGCGCTGGGCCCCCGGACGACGATCGGCGGGTCGGGACTGGCCACCGTGGTGCTCGGCGTCGCCGCCTGCGTCCTGCTCGCGGCCCGGCGCGGTGACCGGCGGCACGACCCGTCAGGAATCGAGAAGCGCCGGTCCCCGAGCCGCGGCTAACGTGACCGCAGAACCACGACGCCAGGAGTGACCATGACCGGCCCAGCCGCGCAGGGGAGCAGGACCGCTGCGCATCCCGTGCCCGGCCCCGCGTCGGCCGCCGTCTCCACCGGCCCCGACGGCAACGTCCTCGGGCCGCTCCGGGAACGCTGACCACCGACGCCCCGCCGCGCACAGCCGACCACCGACGCCCCGCACCCGCCCCGGGCCCGACAGATGGAGAGACGATGACCACGGCCAAGAGGACGGACTCGCGGTCGCCCGCGCCGCACGCCGCCGACAGCCACGACCTGATCCGCGTGCACGGCGCGCGCGAGAACAACCTCAAGGACGTCAGCATCGAGATCCCGAAGCGCCGGCTGACGGTGTTCACCGGTGTCTCGGGCTCGGGCAAGAGCTCCCTGGTGTTCGACACGATCGCCGCGGAGTCGCAGCGGCTGATCAACGAGACCTACAGCGCCTTCGTACAGGGCTTCATGCCGAACCTGTCGCGGCCCGAGGTGGACGTCCTCGACGGCCTGACCACCGCGATCAGCGTCGACCAGCAGCGGATGGGCGCCGACCCGCGCTCCACGGTCGGCACGGCGACCGACGCCAACGCGATGCTGCGCATCCTGTTCAGCCGCCTCGGCAAGCCCTACGTCGGCCCGCCCGGGGCCTTCGCCTTCAACGTGCCCTCGGTGTCGGCGGCCGGGGCGATCTCGGTGGGCGGCGGCGCCAAGCAGAAGGTCACCTTCAACAAGGTGGGCGGCATGTGCCCGCGCTGCGAGGGCCGCGGCACGGTCTCCGACCTCGACCTGGCCCAGCTCTACGACGCGAGCAAGTCGATCAACGAGGGCGCCTTCACCATCCCCGGCTACACCGGCGGCGGCTGGAACTCCCGGCTGTACGCGGAGTCCGGCTTCTTCGACCCGGACAAGCCGATCAGCAGGTTCACGAAGAAGGAGCTGCACGACCTCCTGCACCGGGAGCCGACCCGGATGAAGATCGCGGGCATCAACATGACCTACGAGGGTCTGATCCCGCGCATCCAGAAGTCGATGCTGTCCAAGGACAAGGAGGCGATGCAGCCGCACGTCAGGGCGTTCGTGGAACGTGCGGTCACCTTCGCCACCTGCCCCGACTGCGACGGCACCCGGCTCGCCGAGCACGCCCGCACCTCGAAGATCAAGAAGGTCTCCATCGCGGACGCCTGCCGGATGGAGATCAGGGACCTGGCCGACTGGGTGCGGCAGCTGACGGACCCGTCGGTGGCGCCGCTGCTCGGCGCCCTGCAGCAGACCCTCGACTCGTTCGTGGAGATCGGCCTCGGCTATCTCTCCCTCGACCGGCCCGCGGGCACGCTCTCGGGCGGCGAGGCGCAGCGCGTCAAGATGATCCGCCACCTCGGCTCGTCGCTCACCGACGTCACCTACGTCTTCGACGAGCCGACCGCCGGCCTGCACCCGCACGACATCCAGCGGATGAACGGCCTGCTCCTGCGGCTGCGGGACAAGGGCAACACCGTGCTCGTGGTGGAGCACAAGCCGGAGGTCATCGAGATCGCCGACCATGTCGTCGACCTCGGTCCCGGCGCCGGGACGGCGGGCGGCACCGTCTGCTTCGAGGGCAGTGTCGGCACGCTGCGCGGCAGCGACACCGTCACCGGGCGCCACCTCGGCGACCGCGCCTCGCTCAAGGACGAGGTGCGCGGGTTCGGCGAGGTCCTGGAGATCCGCGGCGCCTCCGCGAACAACCTGCGGGACGTCGACGTGGACGTACCGCTCGGCGTGCTCACCGTGATCACCGGCGTCGCCGGGTCCGGCAAGAGTTCGCTGGTGCACCGGTCGGTCCCGCGGGACCTCGGGGTCGTCTCGGTCGACCAGAGCCCGATCCGGGGTTCGCGGCGCAGCAACCCGGCGACGTACACGGGTCTTCTGGAGCCCATCCGGAAGACCTTCGCCAAGGCCAACGGCGTCAAGCCCGCGCTCTTCAGCGCCAATTCCGAGGGCGCGTGCCCGACCTGCAACGGCAACGGCGTCATCTACACCGATCTGGCCATGATGGCCGGGGTGGCCAGCACCTGCGAGGACTGCGAGGGCAAGCGTTTCGACGCCTCGGTCCTGGAGTACCACCTCGGTGGCCGGGACATCTCCGAGGTGCTGGCGATGCCGGTCTCGGAGGCCCTGGACTTCTTCGCCGGGGGCGAGGCGCGCACGCCGGCCGCGCACAAGATCCTCGAACGCCTCGCGGACGTCGGCCTCGGCTACCTCACCCTCGGCCAGCCGCTGACCACCCTCTCCGGCGGTGAGCGCCAGCGCCTGAAGCTGGCCACGCACATGGCGGACAAGGGCGGCGTCTACGTGCTCGACGAGCCGACCACGGGCCTGCACCTCGCCGACGTGGCCCAGCTCCTCGGCCTGCTGGACCGGCTGGTCGACTCCGGCAAGTCGGTCATCGTCATCGAGCACCACCAGGCGGTCATGGCGCACGCGGACTGGATCATCGACCTCGGTCCCGGCGCCGGCCACGACGGCGGCCGCGTCGTCTTCGAGGGCACCCCGGCCGACCTGGTCGCCGAGCGCTCCACGCTCACGGGCAAGCACCTGGCGGAGTACGTCGGCGTCTGACCGGAGCGGGCGGGCCGCCGGGGCGGCGCCCGCCGCCGCGGTGCCGTCCGTCCCCCGCGCGCGGGACAATGGCCGCATGGCAGGCGACATCGTGGACGAGGCGGTGCGGGCGGCCCCCGCACCGCCGCTGCAAGGGCTGGTCGGCTGGTACTCCGGCTACCGCCAGCGCGGCCTGCCGCCCGCCCGGCACCGGGGGCTGCCCTCCCCGTGGCTGACCCTGATCATCACCCTCGACGAACCGCTGGGCATCGCCGCCCACCCTGATCCGGGCGCGGCACCCGGCGACTACCCGACCCTCCTCGGCGGCCTGCACGTCTCACCCGCGCTGATCGAGATGCCCGGCCGGCAGTCCGGTGTCCAGATCGCGATCAGCCCGCTCGGCGCACGCGTGCTGCTGGGGCTGCCGGCGGGCGAGCTGGCCGGTACGGACCTCCACGCGGACGACGTGCTGGGAGCGGACGTACGGGAGGTCCACGACCGGGTGCGCGCGGCGTCCGGCTGGGCCGCCCGCTTCGCCGTCCTCGACGACTGGCTGCTGCGCCGCGCGAGCCGGCACGACGGCGTGCGGGCGGCCTCGGCCGCACCGGTCGCCGGTGCCTGGCGGCGGCTGCTGTCGACCGGCGGGCGCCTGCGCGTCGACCGGCTCGCCGCCGAGGCCGCCGTCAGCGAGCGGCACCTGCGCAACCGCTTCCGCGCGGAGATCGGCCTCACGCCCAAGGCGGCCGCCCGGGTCATCCGCTTCGACCTGGCGCGGCGCCGTCTGGCCGGCCGCCCCGGCACCCTCGACCTGGCGGGCCTGGCCGCCGACTGCGGCTACGCGGACCAGTCCCACCTGGACCGGGAGTTCGGCGCCCTGGCCGCCTGCACACCCAGCGACTGGCTGGCGCAGGAGTTCCGAAACATCCAATCCGGTCATTATCCGCCCGCGTGAAGCTGGTGAGGACAACCGGCCGAACCGGGCTGCGGCCCGCGACACGGAGGCTCCTCACCATGACCAACACGCCCGACCCCGCCAAGCAGCCGCCCGCCCCGCAGGTCTGGCCCACCCTGCGGGCCCACGACGCCCGGGCCCTGATCGGCTTCCTCGTCGACGCCTTCGGTTTCGAGGAGACCGTGGTCCACGGCGAGGGCGACCTGGTCCAACACGCCCAGCTCAGCTGGCCCGAGGGCGGCGGCATCATGCTGGGCTCCGTCCGCGAGGAAACGGAACCCGGCACCGGTCCGACACCCCCGGGTGCCTTCAGCGCCTACGTCGTGACCGCCGACCCGGACGCCGTCCACGCCCGCGCCAAGGCGGCGGGCGCCGAGATCACCACGGACCTCCACGTCACCGACTACGGCTCGCGCGACTTCGCGGCACGCGACCCGGAGGGCAACCGGTGGTACTTCGGCACCTACGCGGGGGAGCCGCGCTGAGCGCCACCGGGTGAGCGGGCGCTCCCCCGGAGCGGCGGGCGGTCCCGGCCGCCGAGAAAGCGGCAGCAGGCGACGGCACCGGCAGGGCGGCGGACACGAACGGCCGCCGGCCGCCTGCCCGTCGACGGCCGCCGCCTCGTACGGCTCCGCCGGAATCCGGGGCGGACCGGCCGGGAACATGACCGTCGGCACGCCCGGCTGCCGGACTACGCGCCCTCGTAGGGCAGTGTCGTGCCCGGCAGCGCGTACTCGTCACGGCGGCCGCACATGCCGAAGCCGCCCATCCGGGTGGGTCCGGTCCGGTGCGCGGTGGCGTCGGCGAGGTGGTCGTCGCCGCCCGCAGCGAGCGCGTCGAGCCGGGCGCCGGTGCGTGCGGCGGCGGCCAGCGCGCCGGCCCGCCACAACTCCCGCCAGCGCGGCACCTTGTCGCGCACCAGCCGGGCGGCGGCCCGCTGGAACTCCCGGTACGGTCCCTCGTCCCCCGCCACCAGCGCCTCGCGCAGGACGAGGTAGCCCTCGACCGCGAGGTCCCTGCGGCGGCGCGCCGCCGTCTCCGTGTCAGCTCCGGCACCGGGCGGCAGCGTTGCGGCGTCCGCGTACGCCTCGGGGTCGGCGAGCACCTGGGGCGGGAAGGTGAACACGGCGTCCCCGGCCTCGGGCAGGCCGCTGTTCTCCATCAGCACGGTGACGCGCAGCTCGCCGCCCTGCACCATGCGGTGCACGGTGCCCGGCGTGAACCAGGCGACCGAGCCCGCCTCCAGCGGGATGTCGCGGTAGCCGTCGGGGCTCAGCGTCTGCACCGCTCCGCGGCCACCGGTGACGACGTACGCCTCCGTGCACACCAGATGCAGATGCGGGCTGCCGCCGCACACGCCGTCGGCGGCCCGCCAGTCGTAGGCGCTGAGGTGGGACAGGCCGACCGCGCCGGGCAGCGGGTGCGGCAGGGCCGGCCCTGGGTCGCTCACCACGGCAGGCCCTGCAGGTGGGCGCCGACGCGGTCACGGTCCCAGGCTCCGTCGGCGACGACGACCCGGTAGCGGTAGCCGAAGGACGCGCCGGGCGCCAGCTCGAACTCCTCGAAGAACGCCCAGGAGAAGGCGACCGTCGGGATCGGCTCGGAGCGCACGAACCAGTGCGAGGCGTGGATCGCGGCCGATGCGTCGAGGTTCTCGGGCGCGTGCGCGAAGACGAGCGTGGAGTGCGCGTCGACGTCGTCGTGCTCGGTGCTGAAGGCCAGCCAGGGGCCCTGGGTGCCCATCAGCTTGCCCGCGTCCGCCCCCGCTCCCCCGTCGATGTCGGGGCCGAAGGCGGTGCCGCCGGTGAAGTCGCGCGGACCGCGCCACTGCAGTCCGGTGTAGCCGGCCAGCTCGCGCCCGTGGGTGGTGGGTGAGCCGAAGACCAGCGGCAGGTCACGGAGGTTGGTGAGGTCGATGGACCAGTCCAGGGCCCAGGCACCGGCCTCCTCGTCCACGGAGTGGACGGCGATCCGGCGCACCTCTCGGGCCCATGCGGCGCCGCCGTTCTCCACCCAGGTCAGCGCCTCGGTGAAGGCGAGCCGGTCGTCCTCGACCGTGAACTCGGGGAAGCCGTCGTGCCGCATCGAGCCGACGCGGCCGGGCAGCCGCAGATAGCCCTCGCCGTGGACGTAGGAGTTGCCGCCCCAGAAGTTCTGGCCGGACAGATGGCTCGCCGTCATCTGCAGGCCCTTGTGCCAGCGGTGGTCGCTCGGGCGGTATCCGGTCACGGTGCGCCCGCCGAGGGTGCGCACCGGGTGGGCGTAGGGCTTGCGCGACTCGAAGGCGTCGGGGTCGGGGCGGTAGACGTAGCGGAGGATCTCGGTGCCGTCCGGCCCCGCCACCGCGATGTGGTCGCCGTAGGCGTGACTGACGCGGATGCTCATGCGCGCTCCTTGGGGGCCCAGTCGGGGTGGTCGCCGTGCATGGCCGGGTAGAACGGGTCCCCCGGGCCGATCTCGCCCGCGAACACGGGCCGTCCGGTGAACGCGGACTTGTAGAGGGCGGCCGCGAACTCCAGCGTGGCGCGCGCCTCCGGGCCGCTGCCCGGCGGCCGTACGCCGCTGTCGTACGCGTCGAGGAGCGCGCCGAGCTGGGCGGCGTGCGAGCTGGGGACGTCCGCGGCGGGCGTGCGCCAGGCCGTGGCGCGCTCGGCGGGGACGTGCGGGGCGGGGGTGTAGACCCAGTCGTCGTTGGTGTGGCCGTACAGATGGGTCAGCTCGATCGTCGCGTCGGCGCAGTCGATGCGGATGCGGCTGACCTCGTCCGGGGAGAGCACGCTGTTGACGACGGTCGCGAGGGCGCCGTTCTCGAACCGGACCAGGGCCGTGGAGACGTCCTCGCTCTCGGTGTCGTGCACCAGCCGTGCCGCCATGGCCCGCACCTCGGCCCACGGGCCGAGCAGATGCAGCAGGAGGTCGTACTGGTGGATGCCGTGGCCCATGGTCGGGCCGCCGCCCTCGGTGGCCCAGCGCCCGCGCCACGGTACGGCGTAGTAGGCGGCGTCGCGGTGCCAGGTGGTCTGGCAGTGCGCGACCAGCGGGGCGCCGACCCGGCCGCCGGCGATCAGCTCGCGCGCGTGGACGGCGCCGGAGCCGTAGCGGTGCTGGAAGACGACGGCGGCGTAGGCCCCGGACGACTCCTCGGCCGCGGCGATCTCGTCGTACTCGGCGAGCGAGAGACACAGGGGCTTCTCGCACAGCACCCAGGCACCGGACCGGAGCGCGGCGGTCGTCTGCTCCCGGTGCAGGGACGGCGGCGTGCCGATGAGGACCAGGTCGGGACGGACGCCGTCCAGCATCGCGGCCATCGACGTGTAGCCGGCGACCTCGCCGCCCGCCAGCTCCCGGAAGGCCGCCAGCCGGCCTTCGTCCACGTCGACGGCGGCCACCAGTTCCACGCGGTCGGCGTGGGCTTTCAGCGCGGACAGGTGGCTCCCGCTGACGATGGCGCCGGTGCCGACGACGGCGACTGAGCGACGATGGGGGCGTGGGGGCATACAGCGCTCCTCGGACGTACGACGAACAGTCAAGCAGAAAGCGCTTGCACTCGGAGTGACCTTAGGTGCGAGCGCATGTCAGGACAACCCCCCTGCAGGAAGTTCCGACCCATGGAGGGGCAGGTCGCGGGGGTGAACGGGGATGAACGGGGGCGACGCCGGGGGCGGGGTGGCCGCCGCCGGGGAGTGCGGGCCGACTGCCGCGCGGGGGCCGGCCGCCGCACGGGAGGCGGCGGCCGCCGGGGGCGCGAGCAGCACCCCCAGGTCCCCCACCCCGGAGGGAACCCGCTGCATTGGCATGGACCTGTTCATGATCCCCGACTATGCTCGGCCCCGCACGCCTGAGAGCGCTCTCATCGTTCTGCTGTTCCACCCCCACCTTGCTGGAACAACGAAGGGGCCACTGCCTTGAGACGCACAACAGCGATGCGCGCAGCCCTGCCCGCACTCCTCCTGCTGGGCACCTGGGCGACCGCGAGCACCCAGCCGGCCACCGCCGCCGGCGCCCCCGCCCGGTCCACCGAAGCACCCGCCTCCGCCTCGCTCCTGTCCGCGATGCGGCACGACTTCGGTCTGACGAAGAGCCAGGCCGAGGCACGCCTGGCCGCGGAGAAGAAGGCCACGGCCGTCGAACGGAAGGCGAAGCACGCCGCCGGGGCCTCCTACGGCGGCTCCTGGTTCGACGCCGGGAGCGGCAAGCTGACCGTGGCCGTCACCCGCGGCGCGGACACCGGCGCCGTACGCGCGACCGGTGCGGCCGTACGTCTCGTCGAGCACAGCGCGCGGCAGCTCGACGCGGTGAAGGACCGCATCGACGCCCTGTCCGCACCCGCCGGCGTCAGCAACTGGTACGTCGACACCAAGGCGAACAAGGTCGTCGTGGACGTGGTCACCGCACACCGGAATGACAACGATGTCCGCACCTTCCTGGCGAAGGCGCGCAAGGCCGGCCCGGTCACCGTGGAGCACACGGCGAAGGCGCCCCGGACCTTGGCGGCGGGCACCGTCGGCGGAGACCCGTACTACACCGGCAACGTCCGCTGCTCCATCGGCTTCTCGGTGTACGGGGGTTTCGTCTCCGCCGGGCACTGCGACCAGCACACCGGCGCGGTCTACGGCTGGGACCACTCCTACGTCGGCAACTTCCAGGGCTCGTCGTTCCCGGACAACGACTACTCCTGGGTGAACGTCGGCAGCGGCTGGTGGACCGTACCGGTCGTACTCGGCTGGGGCACGGTGTCCGACCAGCTCGTCCGCGGTTCGGCCGAAGCCCCCGTCGGCGCGTCCATCTGCCGCTCCGGCTCCACCTCGCACTGGCACTGCGGCACCGTCCTGGCCAAGAACGAGACGGTCAACTACAGCCAGGGCGCCGTCCATCAGATGACGAAGACGAACGTCTGCGCCGAGCCCGGCGACTCCGGCGGCTCCTTCATCAGCGGCGACCAGGCCCAGGGCGTCACCTCCGGCGGCTGGGGCAACTGCACCTCCGGCGGCGAGACCTGGTACCAGCCCGTCAACGAGATCCTCAACCGCTACGGGCTGACGCTGCACACCGCCTGATCCGTGAGCGGTGATCCTGCACCACCGAGCCCGGACGGGCCTCGCCGGCCCTTGACCGGCGAGGCCCGTCCGGCACGGGTGGCCACAGGACTAGCGGAACGCGGTGACGTGGTCGTGCGCCCAGTCGGCGAACGTACGCGGCGGGCGGCCGAGGAGCTGTTCGGCCTCGGGGCTGACGCGCTGCTCGGCCGGGGTCGGTGTGCCGAGGATGTCGAGCGTGGTGTCGACCACGGGCCCGGGCATGAGCCCCAGCATCCGGGCGCGCGCCTCGGCGCGGGTCAGCTCCTCGAAGCGGACCGGTTCGCCGAGGGCGGCGCCGATGGCCCGGGCCGCTTGGCGGGGTGTGACGAGGGCCGGGCCGGTGAGTTCACGGATCTGCCCGCCGTGGCCGTCCTCGCGCAGCGTGACGGCGGCGACCTCGGCGATGTCGCCCGGATCGATCAGGGGCAGGCCGACGTCGGCGAAGGGCGCGGCGACGAGGCGCCGGGTGCGGACCGACTCGGCCCAGGCGTAGGCGTTGGAGTCGAATCCGCCGGGGCGCAGGATCGTCCAGTCCGCCCCCGACTGCGTCACGGCGTCCTCGATGGCGCGCGCCGTGCCCCCGTGGGAGGCGGACTCGGGCCGGGTCGCGGCCCCTTGGGAGGACAGCAGTACGACGCGCGTGATGCCGGCGGCCTTCGCGACGTCGAGGATGGCGTGCGGGTCGAGCTCGTGGGCGCTGGGGCCGCCGCTCTGGAGGAACAGCGCATCCGCGCCGCCGAAGACGGGCCGCAGGCTCTCCGGGTCGGTGAGGTCCGCCGGATGGTGGCGCACTCCCTGCGGTACGTCGGCGGCCGAGATGCCGCGGGACGTCCCGGTCACCCGCTCGCCGGCGTCCGCGAGGCACCGCACGAGCGATCGGCCCACGTTGCCGGTCGCCCCCGTCACTACGATCATGGACAACTCCCCTGTCGCGAAGCGTGGTCGGCCCGCGCCCGAAGAAGGTCCGGGCGGGCCGCGGCACCGCGAGGACGTGTCGTCCGGGTGCCCTGGGGACGCTAACACCGCCGGTATAGTAGGTACCTACAGGAAAGTGGCTATCCCGGAGGGACGCTCATGGCCGACGCGAGGACCCGGACGGCGGCCGCCACGTCCGATCCGGAAGGTGCCTGCCCGATCAGCCCGGTCGTGGACATCGTCTTCAGCCGCTGGACCACACCGGTCCTGTGGAGCCTCCACACCTACGGCCGGCAGCGCTTCGTCGAGCTGGAGCGGCGCATCGCGAGGATCACGCCCAAGGTGCTCACGCAGCGGCTGCGGCAGTTGGAGCGTGACGGTCTCGTCGTACGCACGTATCACCCGGAGGTGCCTCCCCGGGTCGAGTACGAGATCAGCGAACTCGGCCGCAGCCTCGCCCCGCTGTTCGCGCATCTCTCCGAGTGGGCCGCGGCCCATCTCGACGAGGTGGACCAGGCCCGGCAGGACTACGACGCCGGCTCGGCCTGATCCCGTGTCCGCGAGCGGCGCCCTCCCGATGGAGTGGGTCGACCTCCCTGCCGCGGAGGGTGGTCGGACGGAGCACGTCTTCCGCCTGCGCCGGGCCTCGGGCGCCGGGACGGTTCCGGGCGCAGTGTGGCTGCCACCTGCCCGGGCCGGAGCCTCGCCGCCTCCCCTGGTCCTGCTGGGCCACGGCGGCAGCGGCCACAAGCGCAGTGCGCGCAACTGCCGTTTGGGTCAGTGGTTCGCATCGCGGGCCGGCTGCGCCGCGCTCGCCGTCGACGGGCCGTATCACGGTGAGCGCGTCTCGGCTCCGTTGCCCGCGGCGGAGTATCAGGCCCTGATCGCCGCGGAGGGGATCGAGGCGGTTCTCGACCGGATGACGGGCGACTGGCAGGCATCGGTGGACGCGCTCCACACCGCCGGACTCGCGGACGGCGGTCGGCTCGCCTGTCTGGGGATGTCCATGGGGACGCGCTTCGGCATTCCGCTTGCGGCAGCTCTCGGCGATCGGCTGCGCTGCGTCGTGTTCGGAAAGTTCGGACTTCGGCAAGCGCCGGAGATGCACCGGGGGCTGGACGCCCCCGAGCGAGTGGCGGCGGACGCGGCGCGCATCACCGCCCCGGCCCTGTTCCACCTGCAGTGGCACGACGAGGTCTTCCCCAGGGACGGCCAACTCGCCCTCTTCGACGCACTGGGATCGCCGGAGAAGGAACTGATCGCCTACAGCGGCCCGCACACCGGGGACAAGGACCACGCCGTCGCCCGCCGGCGTGACTTCGTCCGTCGTCATCTCCTCAAGGCCGTTGCCGGCGAGGGCGACTCGGCGGCGCCGGCTCGTGAGGTCCGTTGGCCGTCGGAGGGATCGGCATCCGGCCGGCCGACGTGGAGTGCGTGCCCGAGGCGGGACCCGAGCGCTGCTTCACCCGGCTCGGGACGCTGAGCCGGGTGCCGGGCGACCTGGGCGGGCGGCCGCGCCGCGAGGTCGTCGAGACGGTCCGCAGGGTGTTCGACGCCTTCGGGCAGGGGCGGGGACGTCCGCTTCACCGCCGCCGTCCGCGGCATGGACGCGCGGGCGCCGGCCGGTGCCGTCAGCCCCGGGGCGGCCGGGTGGCGCGCGGCCCGCGAACGGGGCCCGGCCGCGAAACTTTTCGTTGATCCACAAGCCCTTCCCCCGGCCCCAGCCGCGGGCGCATAGTGAGGACTCCGTTGTCCGGGGTGAGGAACAAGATGACGCGCAAGAAGGCCCTGATCGTTCGCGGCGGATGGGAGGGACACCGCCCGGTCGAGGCGACGGAGCTGTTCCTGCCCTTCCTCGACGAGAGCGGTTTCACGGTGCGGATCGAGGAGTCGACCGAGGTCTACGCCGACGCCGCCGTGATGGCCGCGACGGACCTCGTGGTGCAGTGCGTCTCGATGTCGGAGATCACCGCCGGACAGCTGTCGGGGCTGGCCTCGGCGGTCGAGGCCGGTACCGGCCTGACCGGCTGGCACGGCGGCATCGTCGACTCCTTCCGCGCCTCCTCCGACTATCTCCACCTGGTGGGCGGCCAGTTCGCGACCCACCCGGGCAAGGAGCCCTGCGAGCGCCGGGGCGAGGCGGCGGACAACTTCCTGCCGCACGTCGTCGGCATCACCGACCTCGGCCGCGAGCACCCCGTCACCGCGGGCATCGAGGACTTCGAGCTGTGCACCGAGCAGTACTGGGTGCTGCACGACGACCTGATCGACGTCCTCGCCACCACCACGCACCCGGCCCGCCCGTGGCAGCCGTGGCACCGGCCCGTGACCGTACCCGCGATCTGGACCCGCCGCTGGGGTGCCGGGCGGATCGTGGTGACGACTCCCGGGCACAGCCTGGACGTCCTGGAGAACCCCAGCGTCCGCACCATCGTCGAGAGGGGCATGCTGTGGGCGACGCGCACCGCGTCGGCGTCGTAGGACTCGGCGTCATCTCGCGCGCGTACCTGGACACGCTGGCCGGTCATCCCGCCGTGCACGTCACCGCGGTCGCCGATCTCGACGCCACACGGTCGGCCTCCGTCGCCGGCGAGCTGCCCGGCGCGGCGGCGCTGACCGTCGGGGAGTTGCTGAGCAGCCCGGACGTGGACACGGTGCTCAACCTCACCGTCCCCGCCGCGCACGCCGAGATCGCCCTCGGTGCCGTCGCCCGCGGCAAGCACGTCTACGGGGAGAAGCCGCTGGCCGCGACGCTCGACGACGCGCGCGCCGTCCTGGCGGCGGCCGCGGCGGCGGGTGTCGGTGTGGGGTGCGCGCCGGACACCGTCCTCGGCACCGGGGTCCAGACGGCGCGGGCGGCCGTGGCGGCGGGGGCCGTCGGGCGCCCGCTGTTCGCCACCGCCGTGATGGTGACGCCGGGTCACGAACGCTGGCATCCCCAGCCGGACTTCTACTACGCCCCCGGCGGCGGCCCCCTGTTCGACATGGGGCCGTACTACCTGGCGTCGCTGGTCCATCTGCTGGGGCCGGTGCGAGCCGTGACCGGCGCGTCCAGCCGGCTGCGGGCCGAGCGCGTCATCGGTTCCGGTCCACGCGCGGGCGAGCGGATACCGGTGTCGGTGGACAGCCATGTCTCCGGTGTGCTGGAGCACGTGAGCGGGGCGCTGACGACGATCACCACGAGTTTCGACGGCGTCGCCACCACGGCCGCGCCGATCGAGGTCCACGGCGAGACGGGGACCCTCTCGGTGCCGGACCCGAACTGGTTCGACGGCGAGGTCCGGCTCTTCGAACTCGGCGCCACGCGGTGGCGCGCGCTGCCGCCGTCGGCGGGATACGCCGAGGGCGCACGGGGTGTCGGCCTGCTCGACTTCATCGCCGCCGACGCGTCGCGGGCGCCTCGGGCGAGCGGTGATCTCGCCCTGCACGTGCTGGAGGCGATGAGCGCTCTGCTGCGCTCGTCGTCCGAGGGCCGCCGCGTCGATCTGACGACGGCCCCCGCGCTCCCTGCCCCCGTCCCGCTCACGACCGCCGAGCAGTGGAGGGCGCGGCCCACGGCACCCTGACCACGGCGGGGAGGCCCACACCTCGCGGGGCTCCCCACGGCACCGGGACGGACTCCCGGCCGACGGACGTCACGCCGCCTCCGCCGTCACGTCCCTGCCGCCCGCCCCGGCCACCTGCGTCGCCTCGGACGGTGTCGGCTTGCGGATCAGGAGGAGGGCCGCGTCGTCGTGGAGACGGCCGCCCACGTGGTGCAGGAGTTCCTCGTGGAGCGCGTCGAGGGTGCGGGAGGGGTCGTCGCAGACGTGGCGGGCCAGCCCTTCGTCGAGCGGGTAGAACGCGCGGCCGCCGTCGCGGGCCTCGGTGACCCCGTCCGTGTAGAGCAGCAGCTGGTCCCCGTCCGTGAAGGGCAGCACCTGCAGGCCGGGAGCGTGATCGGTGAGGGCGCGCAGCCCGAGCGGCGGGGCCGGCCGCGTGGGCTCCACGGTCTCGACGTCTCCGCGGGCGCGCACCAGCAGGGGCGGCGCGTGCCCGCAGTTGACCATCTCCAGCTGCCCCCGCCCCGGGTGACCGGCGACGACGGCGGTCACGAAGTCGTCGCTGCCGAGGTTGCGCGCGAGACTCCGCTCGATCCGCTCCACGACCGCGAGGAGGTCGGGCTCGTCCCAGGCCGCCTCACGGAAGACACCGAGTACGAGCGCGGCGGTGGAGACGGCCGGCAGCCCCTTGCCCCGCACGTCGCCGACGATCATCCGCACCCCGTACGGCGTGGGGATCAGCGCGTACAGGTCGCCGCCGATCCGGGCCTCGGCCGCCGCCGCGCTGTAGCGGACGGCGACCTGGAAGGGGCCGACCGTCTGCGGCACGGGCTTGAGCAGTGCGTGCTGGGCGGTCTCCGCGACCGAGCGGACGGCCGCGAGCACCCGTTCGCGGCCGGCGCGCAGCCTGCTGGCCAGGGCGCTCGCCAGGGTGACGGCCACCAGCGCGGACAACAGGGCCGCCGGCGCCTGGTGCGGCCTGCCGTCCCAGGCGCTGAGGACCGCGCACAGCACCACGGCGAGCAGTCCGACGCACAGCACACCGCGCGGCCCGTTGGTGGTGGCGGCCAGGGCGGGCCCGGCCGCGAGCAGCGGCAGCCAGACGCCGGCGCCTCCGGCCAGGTCGACGAGGACGACCACGGTGACGACCAGGGCGGGCAGGATGGGCGCCGTCGCCGTCAGCTGGGCTACGGCGCGGCGGCGGGCCGACGCCCCCCGGCCGGCGGCTCGGTCCCCGCGCGCCCGTATGGGCCGGCGGCCGTCGTGACGCTGGCGGGCCTGGCTCATATGTCTTTCGCTGTCCTTGTCTGTGTGGGCGCACGGGGCTGGGGCGCGGTGACGAAATGCCTGGTTCATCCAGGAAACGGCCTCGGCCGAACCCTCACAAGAAGGGGATTTTCAGATAGTGAGCGACAGGCCCCTGGTCACGCGGTTCGCGATCGGGATCAGCCGCTCCCGGACCTCCGGCATCCGGTGCAGCCGCTCCACCGGCAGCGACACGCCGAGGGAGCCGAGCGTCTGCCCGCTGTAGACGGGGACGGCGACGCAGACCGTGCCCAGGGCGTACTCCTCCAGGTCGGTGACGGCCGGGGCCTCGGGCGCGGACTCCAGGCGCCGCAGCAGCTCGGGCATGCTGGTGATCGTCCGCGGGGTGAGGTCGGCGAGATGGTGCCGGGAGAGGTACTCCATGCGCGCGCCCTCGTCCAGTTCCCGCAGGACGGACTTGCCGAGGGCGGTGGCGTGCCCCGCGTCCTCGAAGCCCACCCAGAGGTCGACGCGGGGCGCCCGGGCGCTGTCGACGATCTCGGCGACCCGGATCTCGCCGTCCTCGTAGAAGGTGAGGTACGCGGCTGCCCCGAGCTCGTCCCGCAGCGCGGCCAGCGTGGGGCGGACCCGGCTGAGCAGCGCCTGGCCGCGGCCGCTGGCCTGCAGCGCCTGCATCCGGTCCCCGAGGACGAAACCGCCGTCGGTGAGCTTGCGCAGGTATCCGTCATGGACCAGGGTCCGCAGCAGGTGGTAGGCCGTGGCCAGGGGCAGCCCCGTCTCACGTGCCAGCTGCTTCGCCGGCGCGCCGTTCACGTGCGCGCTCACCGCCTCCAGCAGCCGGAAGGCCCGCTGGACGGAGGTGATCAGCGTGGGGCCGTCGTGCCCACCCATGCCTCAAGGGTGCGGCAGGCGACCGCGGGGGGCAACGTGAGGGGTGCGGGTGCGCGGGTCAGGGCGTACGGGCCCCGGGGGCGCCGGGTGCGGCGCAGGCACCCGCGGCGCAGGCCGTGAGCCACCGGTCGAAGTCGGCGTCGTAGCGGGTGCCGATGCCGGTGGCGTAGACGGCGTGCCCGCCCGGGTAGTCGCCGACGCGGAAGCGCGCGAGCATGCGGCGGATGTCGGCGGGGTGCCGCTCGGCCATGTACCGGACCGCCAGATAGCCCCAGGGGTAGGTGCGGGTCACGTCGCTGTTGGCGTACGTGTTCCCGAACAGCGTGCTCAGCCGGTAGGTGTGCCTGCCCGCCTCCGTGACCGCCTGCTCGTCGGTGAGGCCGCGGTAGCCGTAGGAGACGTATTCGGCCAGGCCCTCGATCCACCACACGTCGGGCACCGACGTCTGCCGCGCGAAGTCGCCCTTCATGTCGTAGCGGGCGTCGAGCAGATGCGTGTATTCGTGGTTGAGGTTCCAGACCCGGGCCGGGAATCCGTCGTCGGCCGGCTTCTGGTACATGATCGACAGGGGCTGGTCGGCGGGGTCGGACGGGTCTCCCGTCAGGGTGATGCCGCCGTTGTCCGTGCTGACGCCGAAGATCGCCCCGGCGTAGGTCCGGTAGTCCGCGCGGCTGCCGAAGACGACGAGTTCGACGGTCGACAGGTACTGGCCCGGTATGGGGCCGTCGTCGCTGACCACGTGGTGGAAGTACGGGTCCTGGCCGCGCAGGGAGGTGCACACGGCGTCGAGGTCGGCGGGCGTGAGCGCCTGGGCCCGGACCGTGTGGCCCGCGTCGCAGGAGTGGGTGACCGGCAGGGCGGCGTCGGCCAGCCGGGTGGGCAGGTCGCAGATGCCGTAGTACGCGCACGCGGCGCGGTCGTAGGCGTCGGCCTGGGTGGCCACCGCCACCCACAGCCCGGCGGTGGGACCGGTGATCTCGGAGGCGTCCAGCAGTTGCCTGGCGAGGGGCCGGACCAGGTGGCGCAGGCCGGAGTGCTCGACGTAACGGGCCACGTTCATCCCGGCGTTGGTGTCCAGGTAGGCGCGGTCGGTGCCGAGCAGGTCCAGGTGCGCGAGCGCGAAGCCGTGCAGGGTGAGCACGACGCCCGGGTCGGCGGTGACCGCGCGGACGTAGGCGGGGTTCCAGTTGCCGCGCCACAGCGGGGTGTAGACGTCGTTGACCGCGGCGACCATGCTGTCCACGGCGTCGTAGGAGCTGTCGTAGGCGTCGAGCAGCCGCTGGTACACGCCCAGATAGCGGGCCTGCTGGTCGGCGCTGTCGGACAGGACGACGGCCTCGCCCAGGACGTCTCCGTTGGCCGCCGTGACATCGCCGGAGTGCCGGTTGGCGAAGAAGGCGTCCAGGCCGGACGTGGTCGCGCGGGCGAGGCGCGGACCGTACGGGCCGACGTCGCCGGGGTGGTTGAACCGCACGTAGTAGCCGGCCCGCAGGAACAGCACGAGCTGCCGGATGCCGTGGGAGCCGTCGCCCCGGTAACGCCGCGCCTGCCGGGCGAAGGCGGTCGCCACGGTGACCATCTGCGCCTCGCGGAAGGCGCCGCCGGCATCGGTGCCGGCCACGGCGAACAGGCTGCCGACGCAGGCGGTGGTGGAGGCCTCGACGAAGGTGACGAGGGCCGGGCCGGTCCGGCCCGCGAAGTCGGCCGGGGTGCAGGAGGCCGCTCTCGGAGCCTTTCCCCGTCCATGGTCGCCGCTGTGCACGGCAGTTGGCGTCGCGGGGCGGGCGGGCGGCAGCTGGGCGGCGGCGAGGGGGCGGTCCTGTACGGCCGGACGGCCGAGGGTGTCGGCGGCATCGGCGGCTTCGGTGGTCGCGCCGGTCGGTGGAGGCGTGGCCGGCCGGGACGCGGTCGTGGGGGTGGCGCCGGGCCGTGGCGGGGGTGCCGCCAACGCCGGCGTGGAGAGCAGGCCGGTGAGGGTGGCGCAGACGGCGAGGGCGGCGGACATGCGTCCGGGCGGCGTGAAGCGGTGGCGCATCGCTGGCTCCTTCACGGGGGATGCGCCTCGATGCGGGGAGGGTGAGGCGCGTGAGGCACCTTGTCAGCGGCGACCCGCGCCGACAATGGCATGTGACATAGCACTCCGCGGCGACCAGCCATAACACCGGCCGCGGCGCGGCCACCGCGCCGGCCGCGCCCCGGAGCGGGGCTACGCGCCGCCCCCGGCCCCGCGCCAGGTCCGTGTCACCCAGTCCCTCAAGTGCGGCGAGCGCCCGGCGAGTTCGCGGTAGGCGGCGCAGGCGCACTGGAAGAGCGTGTCCGCCACCTCACCGGCCACCGCGTCACGCCGCCAGGCCAGCACGTACCGGCACCACAGCGGCGTCCCGGCCAGTGGCCTGATCACCACCTCCGGGATCGGGCGCAGCGTCGCCTGGACGACGGACACCCCCAGCCCGTCGGCGATCATCCCCTGCAACTGCATCTGGTCACCGAGGAATTCGTGTACGGCGACGGGTGAGAACCCGGCGGTCTCGCACGCCGTGTGGAACACGCCGGGCCAGCCCGCCCCGTCGTCCGGCGTCAGGAACCAGGCCTCGTCGGCCAGTTCGGCCAGCGGGATCTGCGGGCGGTGGGCCAGCCGGTGGCGGGCCGGCAGCGCGACGAAGGTGGGTTCGGTGACGATGCCGCGGTGCGTCACCGCGCCGGAGTGGGCGAGTTCCCTGCCCGGGTAGTCGGCGGCGACGGCCGCGTCGACCGCGCCGTCCTCCAGGAGTTCGACGATGCGCGAGGAGGCGTAGACACTGCTCACGGCCAGGGCGACGTCCGGCAGCCGGGCCCGGACCCGGGCGACCATGCCGGACAGCACCGGGGAGTTGGTGGCCGCCACCCGCACGGTTCTGCGCGCTCTCGCGCCGTCCGCGGACGGCCGGTGGCCGATCGCGGCGGCGCGGGTCAGGACGTCGCGCGCCTGGGCCACGACGTCGACGCAGTACGGCGTCGGCCTCACTCCCGTCCTGCCGCGCTCGAACAGCGGCTCGCCGAAATGGCGCTCGATCCGCCGCAGTTGGCTGCTCACGGCGGGTTGCGAATACCCCAGGTCCGCGGCGGCCCGGCCCACGCTTCCCGCGTCGGCGATCGCGCACAGCACCCGCAGATGCCGGAGCTCCAGCTCCATCCGCCCGCTCCCCCGCCGCCGTCGCGCCCCACGCCGGGCCCGTGTCCTTGCGCGGCCCTGGTCACGGCCGGCGGAAGGGAAGCGTTCCAGCGGGCCGGGGCGCGCGCAAGACGCCGGTCGGCCACTGCGGCACCGGCTCGCCGGCAGGGTGACGCAGGGGTCGAAGGTGGCCGGAAAGACCTTGTCCGGCAACGGAGTTGCGCTCGGTACCCTGTGGCCACCGGGCGAGGCCCGCCAGGGCCTGCCGTGAACGTCCCGTGCCCGCCGGGCGGACGGCGGGAGGTTCGCATCCCCCGTCCGTCGAAGTGAGGTCGTGCCGTGCGAGCGATCGTGGTGGGGGCGGGCATCGCAGGACTCGCCGCGGCTCTGAGCCTGCGCCGCGCCGGCCACGAGGTGACCGTGGTCGAGCAGGCACCGCGGCTCACGGAACTGGGCGCCGGGATCCAGCTCGCGCCGAACGCCACCCGCGAACTGCGCCGGCTGGGCCTGCTCGGCGCCGTCGCCGCACGGTCCGCCCACCCGGCCGGGGTGAGCTTCCGCACCTGGTCCGACGGGGCGGAGATCTGCGGCTACGCGCTGGGCCGCGAGGTCGAGGAGGAGTTCGGGGCGCCCTATCTGCAGATCCACCGGGCCGATCTGCGCGACGCCCTGGCCGCGGCGGTGCCGGCCGCGTCGGTGCGGCTGGACAGCCCTGTGGTGGGGATCGACCAGGACGAGACGTCCGCCCGGGTGCGGACGGCGGGCGGCGGGAGCCTGGTGGCGGACCTGGTCGTCGCCGCGGACGGCATCCGGTCCACGGCCCGCCAGTGGCTCTTCGGCCCGGACGAGGCGGTGTTCTCGCGGACCGCCGCCTACCGGGCGCTGCTGCCGGCCGGTGAGGTGGCGGATCTGGGCCTGCCGGACACCGGGATCTGGCTCGGCCCCGGCCGGCACTTCGTCCACTACTGGCTGCGCGGCGGTGAACTCCTCAACGTCGTCGCCGTGTTCGGTACGGACGCCGCGCAGGAGTCCTGGACCGCACGGGCCGAACCCGGGGAGCCGCTGCGCGCGTTCGACGGCTGGGACCCGCGCGTCCTCAGCGTCCTGGAACGCGCGGGCCGGGTCCTCCGCTACGGCATCCACACCCGCACCCCGCTCACCCGGTGGCACGTCGGACGGGTGACCCTGCTGGGGGACAGCGCGCACGCGATGGTGCCCTTCCAGGCCCAGGGCGCGGCGCAGGCGGTTCTGGACGCCGCCGTCCTCGGCCACTGCCTCGCGGACGCGACGGCGGACGACGTGCCCGCCGCGCTCGGCCGGTACGAGCGCCGGCGTCTGCCGCGCGCCACCAGCATGCAGGCCGCGTCCGCGCGGGCCGGCGAGGAGTTCCACCTGCCGGACGGGCCCGGGGCACGCGAGCGCAACGCCCGGATGGCGGCGCATGCGGCCGAGCACCGGTTCATGCCGGTGGCGGCCGCGTGGGGCGTCGACGTCCTCGACGAGCGGCCGGGACCGTGAACTCCGTCGCGGGAAGCGGCCACACGCGCTAGGGGACGCCCAGCTCGAAGAGCACGTACCCCGCGTACGAGCCCGACGCCACCGCCGTGACGGCGAGCAGTCCGCACAACAGCGGAAGCCCGACCGTGCGCAGGCGGACGGCGAGCGGGACGAACAGGGGGAAGGCGGGCAGCAGGTAGCGGGAGACGTTGCCGAAGATCTGCTGGCTGCCGAGGACCAGGACGAAGGTGAGGACCGTGTAGACGGTCAGCACACAGGGTGGGCGCAGCCGGATCAGGAGCGGGATCAGCAGCAGGCCCAGCAGTACGGTCAGCGCGCCGACGAGGTCCTCGACCGGGCACGGGAAGAGGTAGTCGGTGCGGCCCACGGCGAGCGACGTGAACACGTCGAGCGTCTGTCCGCCGTAGTCGAAGGTGTGGGCCCAGGCGCCCTTCTGGAGTCTGAAGTACCCGGTGAGGTCGCCCATCCGGTCGCCGACCCAGAGGAGGTAGCCGGCCAGACCGAGCGGCGCGACGAGGATCGCGGTCACCGGCCGGGCGGTGTCCCCCTGCCGTCGGTGCAGCGTCCGCAGGGCGGCGACGGTGAGGGCGGCGACGAGCGCGAGCGCGGTGGGGCGGCCGAGTCCCGCGGCGAAGGTGAGCACGCCCGCGGTCAGCCAGCGGTCGGTCAGTACGGCGTGGCAGGCCCAGACGGCGAGAGCGACGTAGAGGGACTCCGAGTAGCCGGACCACTCGGTTCCGGAACCGGGCCAGACCGCCCACAGCCCGGCCGCGGCGAGCCCCGCGCGCCGGCCGCCGAACCGGGCGGCGACGGCGTGGACGCCGAGTGCGGCGGCGAACGAGGCGAGGATCGAGACCAGCAGTCCGGCGCCGTAGAGGCCGAGGCCGGTGCAGTCGGAGACCAGCCGCATCGCCGCCGGGTAGAGCGGGAAGAACGCGGCCGAGTTGCCCTCCAGGGTGATCAGGCCGGAGGCGCCGGGAATCCGGACGAGGGCGGGATCGTAGCCGTGGGCGGCGATCTGCTGGTACCACCAGCCGTCCCAGCTGGCCAGCACGTCCCAGGCGTGGGCGCCGCCGCCGAAGCGCGGGTCCTTCCGGCGGAACTCCCCGGTGGAGTGCAGCAGTTGCAGGAAGACGGTGAAGCCGATGAGCTTGAGGACGCCGTACATGGCCAGCACGGGGCCGTGGTGCGAAAGAGCGCGGCGGACCTCCGCGGCAAGGCCGGGGAGGCGGTCCCTGCCGGTGCGCAGCAGCGCGCGGGCGCCGGGGCGAGGGGCCGGGTTCAGGGTGTCGTTCATGCGGCCGGGGATCCCGGCGCCGGGCGGCGGGCGGCGAACACCCAGGCGTGCAGCAGCACGAAGCGCAGGAGGGTCGTGGCCAGGTTGGCGGCGACGAGCACCGCGATCTCGGTGGAGCGGGCCGCAGCGGGGGCCAGCCGGTGCAGCACGGCGAGCGATCCGCCGGTCAGGGCCAGGCCGACGCCGAAGACCAGCAGGCCCTTGGCGTGGTGGCGCAGCACCCCGCCGCGGCCGCGCAGCCCGAAGGTGAGGCGCCGGTTGGCGGCCGTGTTGGCGACGGCGCACAGCAGCAGCGCGCCGGCGTTGGCGGCCTGGCCGCCGGCCGCGGGGCGCAGCGCGGCGTACAGCAGTACGTGTCCGACGGTGCTGACGGCTCCCACCGCGCCGAAGCGCAGCAGCCGGCCGGCCGGACCGCTCGGCGGCCCGTCGTCGCGGCGCAGTGCGGCCGTCGGCAGTGCGCCGCGGGCCAGCGCGCGGCCGATCCTGGCGATGCCGCACAGGTCGGCCACGGCGGTGGAGAGGATGTCGACCCGGCTGTCGGGGTCGTCGACCCAGTCGACCGGCACCTCGTGGATGCGCAGTCCGGCCCGCTCGGCGATCACCAGCAGCTCCGTGTCGAAGAACCACCCGGAGTCCTGCACCAGGGGCAGCAGCCGTTCGGCGACGTCGCGGCGCACCGCCTTGAAGCCGCACTGCGCGTCGGTGAATCCCACCGCGAGCGTGGAGCGCAACAGCGCGTTGTAGCAACGGGAGATGACCTCCCGCCGAGGTCCGCGCACCACCCGGGAGCCGCGGGCCAGCCGGGTGCCGATGGCGATGTCGGAGTGCCCGGAGATCAGCGGCGCGACCAGCGGCAGCAGCGCGGCCAGGTCGGTGGAGAGGTCCACGTCCAGATACGCGAGCACCGGTGCCCGCGAGCCCGACCACGCGGCGTGCAGCGCCCGGCCCCGTCCCTTCGCGGCCAGCCGCAGCCACTCCGTCTCGGGCAGTTCGGCGGCCAGTCGTGCCGCGATCCGCGGGGTCGCGTCGGTGCTGGCGTTGTCCGCGACGGTGATCCGGAAGGGGTACGGGAACGTCTCGCGCAGATGCCCGTGCAGCCGCCGTACGCACCGCTCCAGGTCCCTCTGCTCGTTGAACACGGGCACGACCACGTCCAGGACGGGCTCTCGCTGGTGCGCGGACAGCGGCGTACGGAGCGGGAGGTGGTCCATCAGATCTGTCACGTTCCATCCCGGTTCAGGTTCTGGCGTGGGGCATGCCGAGGGCACGCACGGCGGTGCCGCGGTGCGGCTGGCGAAGGAGGGTTGAGGAAGGGGGAGACGAACGGGTGGGGGGCGCTACCCGGAGTCCGCCGAGCCCGTCGCGGACGCCCGCACCGTCGACGGCGTGCCCGTGGGCGTCTGCGGTGCGGTGGGCGTCCCGGTGGCACCGGGCAGGGCCGTTTGCGTCCGGCTGGGAGGCGGGGCGAAGACCGACGCGTCCGAGGTGCCGGTAGGCGTCGGTGTCGTGGTGGGGGTGGCGGGCGGCCCGGTGGTCCCGGTGGGGCTCGCGGTCGCGGTCGCGCTCGGGGGCGCCGCCGTGTCCGTCGGCCTCGGGCTGGGGGACACCGGGCTCGTCGCGGGCCGCGGATGCGGCGCCTGCGGCCCGCTGCCGCCCGGTCCGTGGGGCAGCATGAAGAAGCCGAGGCCCAGTCCGGCGGCGGCCAGGAACGAACCGGCCGCCTTCCGCGCGGTGCGGACCCGGCGGCGCGCCCGCACGCCGGCCCGCAGCCGCGCGCCGTCCTCCGCCTCGAAGGGGGTGTACTCCTGGGAGTCGCGCATCATCCGCGCCAGCTCCCGCTCGAAGTGCTCCATCGGCTCCCCTTCACCCCACCGGCTCGATGACGTCGGACAGGATGCGGCGCAGCCGGGCCACGCCGCGCGAGGCGTGCGAGCGGGCCGTGCCCACGGGGCATCCGAGCACCTCGGCGACCTGCCTCTCGGGCAGGTCCTGGTAGTACCGCAGCACCACCGCGGCCCGCTGCCGCGGCGGCAGTTGGGCCAGCGCGGACTCCAGCCGCGAGCGCTCCGCCACGCAGGCGGACACATCGCCGGCGGCGGGCAGGTCCGGCAGCTGCTCGACCGGGCGCTCGCCCCACCAGCGCCGCCGTGCCGAGCGCGCCGCGGCCCGCGCCAGCACCTTGCGCACATAGGCCTCGGGTGCCTCGTCGGCGATCTTGGGCCAGACGAACCAGAGCTTGACCAGGGCTTCCTGAAGCAGATCCTCGGCCCGGTGCCGATCGCCACCCACGAGCAGACGGGCGAGGTGGAACAGCGCAGACCAGCGAGCCGCCACGAACCCGTCGAACCCCTCGGCCCGACTCTGTTCCACACGCACCGTCCCTGTTCCGGCCAGCCCCCTACACCCAGGGAAAGACGTTGGGCACCCCGCCACGATGCACTTCGTCCGTGTGATCCGGGTTACACCGGACGGCGGCAGGTCAGTCCACGGGCCAGGTGTGCGCGGGCGCGTTGAGATGCATGTAGTCCATGTACGTCCTGGTCATCTGCCGCAGCGCCTCCCGGCGGTCGGAGGTGACGGACTTCTCCAGGTGGTGGACGGTCTCGGCCTGCCACAGGGCGCCGTTGCGGGCGGTGACGCAGCGCTGCTCGACGATGCCCAGCAGGGGTTCGCGCCAGGCCGCGTCCATGCCGGCCAGTTCGAGTCCTCGGTGGGCCTCGGGCAGCAGCCGTCGCAGCACCAGTTCGGTGACCGGCACTTCGCCGCTGCCGGGCCAGTACAGCCGGGCGTCGATTCCGTCGCGGGCCGCGGCGTGCAGGTTCTCCTCGGCGACCGCGAAGGACATCCGCGTCCACACCGGCCGGTCGTCGTCGACCAGGGCGCGTGTCAGGCCGTAGTAGAAGGCGCCGTTGGCGATGATGTCGGCCACGGTGGGTCCGGCGGGCAGCACGCGGTTCTCGATGCGCAGGTGCGGTCCGCTGTCGGTGACGGCGTAGACGGGCCGGTTCCAGCGGTAGATCGTGCCGTTGTGCAGGGTCAGTTCGGCGAGGTCCGGAACGCCGCCGGCGTCGAGCGTGCGCTGCGGGTCCTCGTCGTCGCACAGCGGCAGCAGCGCCGGGAAGTAGCGCACGTTCTCCTCGAACAGGTCGAAGACGCTGGTGATCCACCGCTCCCCGAACCAGACGCGGGGCCGTACGCCCTGGGCCTTGATCTCCTGCGGCCGGGTGTCGGTGGCCTGCTCGAAGAGGGGGACACGGGTCTCCCGCCACAGCTCCCTGCCGAACAGGAAGGGGGAGTTGGCGGCCAGGGCGACCTGGACGCCCGCGACGGCCTGGGCCGCGTTCCAGTAGTCCGCGAACTCCTTCGGCGCGACCTGGAGATGGAACTGGGTGCTGGTGCAGGCGGCCTCCGGGGTGATGGCGTCGGCGTACATCGACAGGTGCTCCACGCCGTCCACCCGGATACGCAGGTCCTCGCCGCGTGCCGCGAAGATCTGCTCGTTGAGCAGCCGGTAGCGCGGATCGCCGGACAGGGCGGTCTCCCCCACGTCGTCCTCGCCGAGGGTCGGCAGGATGCCGATCATGATCATGTGGGCGCCCAGGGACGCCGCGCGTTCCTCGGCGTGGTTGAGGGCGTCGCGGATCTCCTGCTCCCAGGCGCCGGGTCCGCCCGCGGTCAGCCGCCGGGGCGGGATGTTGATCTCCAGGTTGAAGCGGCCCAGCTCGCTCGACCAGGCCGGGTCGGCGATCGCCTGGAGAACCTCGGTGTTGCGCATCGCCGGCCGTCCGTCGGCGTCGACCAGGTTGAGCTCGATCTCCAGCCCCACCTGCGGGCGCTCGCTCTCGAAGCCGGACTCGCGCAGCATCTGCGCCAGCACGTCGAGACACGTGTGCATCTTGTCCCGGTACCGACGGCGGTCCTCGCGCGTGAACACCAGGGCGGGTACGTCACGTCCCATGGGGCCCTCCCGAGTCCCCTCGGCGGATACCTCTCGTCCCAGAGTCGCACTTCGCACGGTTCCCGCACAGGTGTCGAGCCCCCGGGTGACCCCGCGCCGCCGGGCGGGCGGCGCGCCGATGACAGGGTGCGAGCGCGTCCGCTACGCGGAGTGAGCGGCCGCCTCCAGTGCCGTGAGCCAGCGGTCCACCGGGCCGAGGCTGAGCAGTCCGCTGCCCGCTCCCGCGAGTTCACCCGCGGCGGGGGCCAGGCGGCTGTGCAGCAGCGCGGACGTCGTGCGGTCGCCGAGTTCCATGGCGACCGCCGCCTGAAGGCAGCACAGTGCCTCCTGGAGGAGGTCGGCGGGCGGTTCGGGTGCGGCGCGCAGCAGGTCCGCCGCGTCCTTGCGGGCGCCGGCGCGCAGCCGGACGTAGGGCTCGATCCACGGGCGGTACGGGCCCCAGTCGTCGTCCGGGTCGACGTGTTCGGCCGCCTGCAGCGCCGATGTGCGCCCGTCCGCCAGGCGCAGGCAGAGCCGGGTGAGGGGGACGAGACCACGCTCCAGGCCCGGCATGCCGCAGCCCCGCAGCCGCCGCGCGGCGGCCTCGTAGGCGGCCCCGGCCTCGGGGGCCCGTCCGGCGGCGGCGAGCCGCAGCGCGCCGTACCACCGGGTGAAGACGCCGACCAGCGGACGCTCGTGGCGCTCGGCCAGCCGGTCCGCGGCGGCGGCGTGCCCGTCCGCCGCCGGGAAGTCGCCGAGCGCGCCGCGGGCCTGCATGCGGACGAGCCGGCCCAGCACCTCGAAGTTCTCCAGGCCGTGCCGTGCGGCCAGGTCGACCAGCCGCGCGCCGATGGCATCGCGCCGCGCCGCGAGCCCCGCGCGGGTGCAGGACTGCATGAACGCGCCGTTGAGGGCGAACGCCAGCAGCGTGGGGTCGTCCAGGCTGCGGGCGATGCCCTCCGCCTCGCGAGCGGCCTGCGGACCCCGCGGGGAGCGGGTGCCACGCGTCTCCATCGCGACCGTGGCCAGCAGCCGGCCGCGCGCCGCCGCGTGCGGACCGGCCTCCGGCAGGGCGGCCAGGGTGCGCTCGGCGGCCGCCACGATCTGCCGCGCCTGGTCGGGGTCGTCGCCGCGGGTCCAGATCGCGGGAACGTCGTAGGCACCGATCACCCGGGCGGTCAGGACCGGGTCCCCGAACTCCTCCGCCGCGGTGACGGCCGCGAGGCGGTGCTCCTGGGCCGCCCGCAGGCCGCCGCCTCCGGTCACCGCGAGGGTGCGGACCAGCTGGACGGTGGACTCCAGCCGGGCCCGGGCACCCGCCGCGACCGCGCGGTCGTAGTCCGCCGCCACCCGGGTCCACAGGCGGGCCGCCGTGCCCGACGGTCCGGCCGGGCCGGACAGGCGCGGTTCCTGCGTGAGGATGTCCGTCTCCAGGCGCCGCAGCGCGGGCCCGGGATCCACGCCCAGCTCCTCGGCCAGCAGGGTCCGGGCCCGGCGCAGCACGGCCAGCGCGTCCGCCTGGCGGCCGGTGCGGTACAGCGCGAGGGCCAGCAGCCGCCAGCCCTCCTCACGCCAGGGGTGCTCGGCCACATGGGCGTGCAGGCCGGCCACGGCCTCGGCCGCCGGGCCCAGGTCCAGCCGGGCGCGGGCCCGTTGCTCCACCGCGCCCAGCCGCAGTTCGGCCAGCCGGGACCGCTCGGCCCGGGCCCAGTCCTCGCGGGTGAACCCGGCGTAGGCGGGACCACGCCACAACTCCATTGCCTCGTCCAGCCGTTGGAGCGCCCGCCCGGCCGGCAGCCCGGCCGCGTCGGTGATGGCCGCCTCGAACCGCCAGGCGTCCACGGCGTCCGGCGCGGCCCGCAAGGCGTACCCGGGGCCCTCCGTCACCAGCAGCCGGGCCGGCGCGCGGGGCGGCCGGTCCGGCTCCAGGGCGCGGCGCAGATCGGCGACGAAGGTCTGCACGGCCCCGGCGGAGCCCGCTCCGGGCTCGTCCCACAGGTCCGCGACGAGCCGGGCGACCGGCACCATGCGCCGGCGCGCCGTGATCAGCCGGGCCAGCACCGCCCGGTGCCGCGGGCCCTTCAGCGCCAGCGCCCCGCCGGCGCCGTCCCAGGCCGTCACCGGCCCGAGCACACCGAAGGTGATCGGCTCCATCCCCGCCTCCCGCGCCTGCCTCACCCGCCACAGTACGTGCTGATCGGATGCTGATCCGTGCGCGGGAGGCTCGTCGTGTCCGCCCGCCGGCGGGCTCCCCTCCGCACCGACGAAAGCAGCCCACCGTGACGATCGACCCGCACGCCGTGACACCGCCCGCACCCGACGTGGCCGCCGCCGCACCTGCCGCGCCGCCCACGGGCGCGGCCCCCGCCATTCCCGGTTTCGACCGGCGCCGCGTCCGGGTGGCCGACGGGGTCGCGCTGCACGCCGCCGTCGGCGGCGCGGGCAGCCCGGTCGTGCTGCTGCACGGCTTCCCGCAGACCCACCTGATGTGGCGGCACGTCGCCGCCGACCTCGCGGCCGACCACACCGTGATCTGCCCGGACCTGCGCGGCTATGGCGCCAGCGACAAGCCGGCCGACACCGACGGGACCGTCTACGGCAAGCGCGCCATGGCCGCCGACGTCGTGGAACTGGCCCGCGCGCTCGGGCACGAGCGGTTCGCGCTGGCCGGGCACGACCGCGGAGCCCTGGTCGCCTTCCGCGCCGGGCTCGACCATCCAGCCGCCGTCACCCACCTGGCCTGCCTCGACGTGCTCCCGACTTCGGACATGTGGCAGGTGATGCACGGCGTGGACGCGGCGGTGGGTTTCCACCTCTATCTGATGGCTCAGCCGCCGGGCCTGCCGGAGCGGATGATCGCCGCCGAACCGGATCTCTTCTTCGGCCACTTCCTGGATCTGTGGGGCGGCGACCGCGCGACCATCCCGGACTCCGTGCGCACCGCGTACCTGGACGCCTGCCGCGCCGCCGTGCCGTCGATCGTCGCCGACTACCGCGCCTCGGCCCGGATCGACCTGAAGCACGACCGGGCCGACCGGGCGGCGGGCCACGTGCTGACGATGCCGGTGACCGTGCTCCAGCAGGACTGGGGCGCCGCCCTCGGCTTCGACGCCCGCGAGCTGTGGTCGGCGTGGGCGCCGCGGCTGGACCACCGCACCGTCGGCCTCGGCCACTTCATGGCCGAGGAGGCACCCGAGCAGGTCGCCGGCGAACTCCGGAAGCTGCTCGCGCGCTGAGCCCGGTCCCGGGCACGACGGCGTAAAACGTTACAGGCACCACCGGGGTAGACTGACCTCGCCTTTGAGGACCACGTCGTGCCAGGTCGCACGGCCGCCACAGCGAGGGGGTGGACGCCATTCCGGCTCGCCCCGCCCGCATCCAGGACGTCGCGGCCGCCGCCGGCGTCTCGGTGTCGACGGTCTCGAACGTGCTCAACCGCCCCGAGCGCGTCAACGCGCGCACTGCCGAGCGGGTCCGCGACGCGGTCGCGGCACTCGACTACGTGCCGCATCCGGGCGCCGCCGGCCTGCGCACCGGGCACTCGTCGTCGATCGGCCTGGTCCTGCCCGACGTCACCAACTCCTTCTACGCGCGCATCGCCAGGGGTGCCGCCGACGCGGCCTACGACCACGGCTACGCGCTCGTGCTGTGCCACAGCGGGGACGCGCCGGAGCGCGAGCAGGGCTACTTCACCATGCTGGCCGAGCAGCGGGCGGTCGGCGCCGTGGTCGTCCCGCTCAGCGCCGACCCCACCCGGCTGTCCCGGCTGCGCGAGCGCGGCATCCCGCTGGTGCTGGCGGACCGCGCGATGCCGGCCCAGGACGGCTGCTCCGTCTCCGTCGACGACATCGGCGGCGGCCGGATGGCCGTGCAGCACCTGCTGGACTGCGGGGCGCGCGACATCCTCGTGGTGAACGGCGAACGTTCGATACGGCAGTGCGCCGACCGCTACCAGGGCGCCCGTCAGGCCGTGCGCAGCCGGCGCACCGCGCGGCTGGGCCAGCTGGTCGCCGAGGAGATGACGGTGGCGTACGGACTGGAGATCGCCCGCGGTCTGGCGAGCCTGCCCGACGGGGTGTTCTGCACCAACGACTTCCTCGCCGCCGGGCTGTGCCGCGGTCTGGCCGAGCGCGAGGTGAAGGTCCCCGAGGACGTGCAGGTGGTGGGCTACGGCGACCTGGACATCGCGAGCTTCGTCGGCACGACCCTCACCACGGTCCGCCAGCCCGTCGAGGACCTCGGCAGGGCCGCCGTGGAGATGCTGCTCGACGAGGTGGAGGCCCGCGCCGAACACACCCATGAGACAAGGGTGTTCGCGCCCGACCTGGTCCTGCGGGACTCCACCCGGTCAGTGCCCGGCGTCTGAGTCCCGCACCTGGAGCGTCACCGGCCCCAGCAGCCCGGCGCCCCGCTCGGAGGGGAACGCCCAGGCGGTCGGGGTGGCTTCGGCCAGGTACGGGGCCAGGGTGCCGTGCACGGTCACCTCGATCCGCACGGTGCGCCCGGCGGCGCCCGGCAGCCCGAAGCGGTACGGGGCACAGAACGCCTCGCCGGCCGGTGCGCCGTCGACGGTGACCGCGACGCTGCCGTGCACCCGTCCCAGGTCGAGCACGGGGTCCGGACCGTCGGGCACCTCCACCTCGCGGGCGTAGGCGACGCCTCCGCTCCAGCTGCCCAGTCCCAGCGACCGCCACTCCCCCAGCGGCAGCGGCGCGGGGACGGTACGGACGCGCACGGGTCCGCGCCAGGCGCAGCCACCGCGCAGGACGGCCGTGGGCGCGGTGACGACCTCGATCTCCGTCGGCCGCGCCAGAGGGTGACGAAGCGTCAGTACCGCTGCGTCGAGCGGCTGTTCGGCGCCCTCGGCGATCCTCGCCCGGGCCGGCAGCTCCAGCGGCAGGTCGAGGGCGCAGGTGCCGGGCGGCACGGTGAAGCGGAAACGCTGCCCGCGCTCGCGGACGTCGTCGGTGGAGCGCAGCGGCAGGACGGGGGCGCCCAGCGCCGGGGCGCCGGCGAGCCACGCCGCGTCCGGCAGCGGGTGCGGCCGTACGGCGGCGTGGCAGTGCTGCAACTCCCCCCACCTGCCCTCGTGTTCGACGGTACGGCCGCGCCACTGCCCCGTCGCGGCCTCCCAGCCCGCCCCGCTGACGAGCGCGCTCGTCCGGGACTCCGCGAAGGCCACGAGGTCGACGTACACCGCGTCCCGTGCGCGGGCGCTGTCGGCCACGACGTCGAGCACGTGCTCGCCCGCCGCCAGGGCCAGTTCGTGCCGGAAGAACATCGGCACCGCGCCCCAGTCGGACTCGTAGTACTCGGCCTTCTCCTGCCGTGCCACGACGGTGCCGTCCAGCAGCACGGTGAGCCCGGCCGCGGCACCGACCACGAGCACCGCCCGCGCGTCCCCGTCCGCCACGCCCAGCCGGCCCCGGTAGGTCACGCCGCCGTCCGCCCGTACGCCGCCGGGCAGACACATGAACCGGGGGCGCGGCTCGAACCCCTCCGGGAGGGTCAGGCAGAAGAAGCTGCCCAGTGGGGCACGGGACTTGGCCGAGATGGCGCGCGGGCGGTCCTCGGCGTCGGACAGCTCGTACTCCAGGACGTTGTACCGCTGCTCCACCTCGATCCGGGCGGTCGCCAGGTAGCCGGTGCCGGTGGTGTGCCGCTCGCCGTTCCACCACACACGCTTGGCCGCCTCGGCGCCGACGTGCAGGTCGGCGGGTCCGCGGTGGCCGGTCTCGACGACGGCGCGGACCCGGGCGACGGTGCCGGGGCCCGGCACCGGGACCCGGACGAACTCCTCCGGCACCAGGCCCTTGTTGCCGAGCAGCCCTTCGGGGTCCGGGGTGCCGCGGCTCGACGAGAACAGCGCCACGGTCCAGCCCTCGTCCCAGGGGGTCAGGGGCAGCTCCCCGGCCAGGACGCGTGCGGCGGACGCGCGGTCCAGCGGTTTCGGGGCCTTCGCGGCGGGCAGCGGAGACAGGACGCGCACCCGGTTGCCGTAGGTCGCGCGTGTCTGCTGCCAGCCGGCGTCGGGTGCGCCGGACTCGGTCCAGCGCATGGTCCAGATCTGCGGCTCGTCGACGGACGTTCCGGCGGGCAGCGCGAGGTCCCCCCAGGTGTTGTCCATGGTGGGTACCAGGCGGCCCTCCCAGCCGGCCGACAGGTCGACCGTGCGGGCCGGTTCGGTGACGGGGGCCGGCGGCGGGGGCGGCGGGGTGCCTTCGCGCCAGACGAGAAGGGCGGCGGGGGCCCCGTCCAGCGGCACCTCGACGGTCGACACGCCGTCGGCGACGGTGACGGCGGCGGGGCGCCGGGTGCCGGTCGCCGGGTTCCAGACCTCGGCCTCGGCCACCGGGGCGCGCACGGTGACGGACCGGGTGCGGGCGTAGCGCGCGGGGTCGACGGCGTGGCGGCCCCTGGGCGGATGGGTACGGGCGTCGGGGAAGGCGCCCGTGACCAGGGCGATCGCCGACTCGCCCTGCCGCCTGACGAGGAGCGGCACGTCGCCGGTCGCGTATCCGGCGGCGCCGGCCACGGCGCGTGCCGCGGCCTCGGCGGCGCTCACCCGCTCCAGCCTCGGGTGCGCGCTCAGCACCGCCACGACACGGTCGTCTCCGGCGCGTCCGGCAGCGGTCGTGGGCGGCCGGCCCACCGCCAGCACCCGTCCGCCCGCGTCGAGCAGTTCGGTCAGCCGGCGTGCCGTGCCCTCCTCCAGGACGCCCGCCGCGGGCAGCACTACGGCGGTGTAGGCCGCCGGCCCGATCCGGAGGGCGCCTTCGGCGGCCGTGCCGCGCTGCACCGAGGCGTCGTCGACGATGTCGAAGCAGACGCCGTGCCGGTCCAGGGAACCGGCGTGCGGCCGCAGCCAGTTGTTGGTGCCGCACAGGTCCAGGTAGTGCCGCTGCGTCTCGTCGACGTCGGCGTGGGCCTCACCGAGGCGGCCGTCGCCGAAGTGCCGGACGGGGGCGTCCAGCGGGATGAGGGCCTGCATGGTGGCGGTGGGGTGCAGGACCGCCACGTCGGCGCTGTAGGTGCCCCAGGACATCAGGGAGCAGATCCGGGCGACGGCGCGGGAGAAGGCCGGGTACTGCCGCCAGTAGGGCTGACGCCAGTCGGTGGAGGGCGGCGCCCACTCGAACCAGCCGCCCGCGGTGCCGAAGTAACTGGCGTGCGGGTTGTAGAGGTTGGCGCCGCTGCGCAGGAACGGCAGCAGCCAGTCGTAGGTGTCCTCCAGGGTGCCGCCCCAGCCGGAGGAGTGGAACGCCTCGATCCAGACCCGCTCGTGCCCGTAGAGATGGGCCATGGAGGAGTGGACCTTGGAGTCGCCGTGATGGTCGCTGCCCGCGGCTCCGTACCAGCGGTGGGTGCGGAAGTAGTCGGAGTAGATCTGGGTGGACTGGGCCGGGAAGCCCGAGCGCGCGGGGTGGCTCTGGTCGCAGCCCAGGAGCATGCCGCGCTCCTCGTGCCAGGCGGCGAGGGGCTGGAACAGGGCCTCTTCGGTGAGTTCGGCGCGGACCGCGTGGTAGTCGGCGCGGATCCCGGCCGCCCGCGCGTCGTCCGCGCTCCCGCGGGACGCGTGGAACAGGGCGGGCAGATGGTCCAGCAGGTCATAGCCGCGACGGGCGCGGAAGGCGTCCAGGAAGCCGCGGCCGAAGGCGTTGGTGCCGGGCAGTTCGTCCTGGAAGCTGCCGGCGACGACGGTGCCGAGGTGGTCGGGGACGCGGCGGTCGAACTCGTGGTGGACGGTGTCCATCAGCAGGCCGACGGCTTGCGGGTCCAGGTAGTCGAAGGCCGTGGGGACGGCGGTGACGAGCTCGACCTCGCTGCCGTCGGCCGCCTCGATCCGCGTACCGCCGGCGGGCAGGCGCCGGCCCTCCGTGGTGTACGCGCCCACGAGGGTCTCCGAACCGCCCAGCCGGGCGGTGCCGTTGGCGATCGTCGCCCTGCGGAAGCGCAGGGCGAGCCCGGTGGCCTCGGGGTGACGGCGGGTGACGGCGCCCTGGACGTTGGCGCCGGAGAAACCGATCTGGTCGTAGAACCACAGACGGGTGCCCAGGTCCCGGGCGATCTCGCAGGCGTCGGTGAAGCGTGCCCACCACTCCTCGCCGAACCAGGCCGGTTCGTCGGCCCGGGCGCCGAAACCCGGTCCGGCGGGCGCCAGGTTGATCACGACGAGGTTGTGGACGCCGCCCTCGGCGAACCGGCGCATCTGCCAGGCGATCCGCTCGCGGGTGACGCGCGCACCCGACCACCACCACAGCGGGGTGGGGCCGAAGTCCCGAGGCGGGTCGTCGAACAGCTGCTGCAGCGCGGAGGAGATCACGATTACGGCCCTTCCGAGTACGGCTGAGGCACCCTCACGGATCAAAAACGTTTTACACACGCCAGGTCTTCGACCACCTGGAATGGTGGCACCGGTTCCGGGGGGCGGGAAGGAGGCTGTCGCATCTTCCTGCAAATGGGCGTATGAGGGGTTGTTGGAACGTTTTTCTGACCCTATATTCACTGCGCATCGGCCTCAGCGCCGCGACGCCCCCCTCTCCGCTCGGCCCCTCCCCAGACGACGGAGTCGCATCATGGCCCGAACCCCGACCGCTCCAGCCCGCTCGGAACACCCCATCCCCTGGCGCCTGTGGAAGGTCGCGGCCCTGTCGGGCATGGCCTCCTACCTCGATGCCGCCCTCATCGTCAGCATCGCCGTCAACCTGGCCCTCTACCGCGACGACTACGACATGGGCGTGTGGATGGCGGGGGCGATCAGCGCGATCGTCACGGGCTGCATCGCCGTCGGCTCCCTCGTCGGCGGCCGGCTGGCCGACATGTTCGGGCGCCGCCGGGTCTACAACTGGGACATCTTCTGCTTCGCGGTGGGTGCCGTCGTCATCACACTGGCGCCGAACGACATCGTGCTGTTCGCCGGCGTGCTGACCGCGGGACTCGCCGCCGGCGCCGACCTGCCGACCTCGCTGGCCGTGGTCTCGGACGCCGCACCCGCCGAAGGCCGGGCGCGTCTGATCTCGTTCACGCAGGTCATGTGGGTGGCCGGCATCGTCGTCGTCATCTTCCTCGGCTACCTGCTGTCGGACACGGGCATGACCGGGGCGCGGATCATCACCGGCCATCTGGCCGTCGCCGCGCTGGTCACCTGGCAGCTCCGCTCCCGTCTCGAACTGGCCGAGGAGCCCTCCGGCACGGAGGCGGCCGAGGAGGCGGCCGCGCCGGCCGCCCCGCGCGGCATCGAGCTGAAGAACCTGCTCGACCGGGCCGCGCTGCTGCCGATGGCCGCCACCTTCGCCTACTACGTCACCTGGGGCATCGGCGCCAACACCTTCGGCCAGTTCGGCACGTATCTGCTGGTCACGGTCAGCGGCGCCTCGCAGAGCCTGGCCACCGGGATCAACCTGGCCTTCCTGCCGATCGCGCTGGTGCTGACCTTCGTCTTCGTCCGGATCGCCGACACCCCCTGGCGCGACCGGCTGTTCCACGTCTTCACGGTCGTGCAGATCCTCGCCTTCTGCGTCGCCTCCCTCACGGCCGGCGCCCTGGCGGGCATGCTCGTCTTCTTCGTGCTCTACCAGATCTCCAACCCCTTCGCGGGGGAGGCCAGTTACAAGGTGTGGTCGCAGCTCACGCTGCCTCCCGACACCCGCGGCACCACCCAGGGCCTCACCTACGCCCTCTCGCGCGGTGTCTTCGCGGGCGTCGCGTTCGTCACGCCCGCCCTCATGGAGTACAGCGCGTCCGCGCTGCTCTGGTCGATCACCGCCTGCATGGCGGCGTCGGCGGTCGCGGGCGTCTACATCGTCCGTGTCCTCCTCCGGCGCACCGCCGGCGTCCCGCACACCCCGACCGACCTGCGGGTGGCCCCGACCTGAAGCACGGCAGACCCCGCGACCCACGAGGAGCACCGACCATGACGTTCGCCGAACACCGCACGCCCGTAGCGGAGTTGCTGCCCCCGGTGCGCCGCCGCCGTACCCGGATCGGCCTGGTCGCCGGCGGCCTCGGCACCTACTGGCCCCAGTTCCCGCACCTGCTGCCGCAACTGCGGGAGTCGGCCCGGTACGTCGCCGGGCGGATCGGGGCCATGGACACGGAGGTGACGGACGTCGGCTTCGTCTCCGACGCCGAGGAGGGGGCGGCCGCCGCCGAGGAGCTGCGCAAGGCCGACTGCGATCTGATCGTGCTGTTCCTGACGACGTATCTGACCTCCTCGATGGTGCTGCCGATCGCCCACCGCACGCACACGCCCGTGCTGGTCGTCGACCTGCAGCCGTCCGAGCGGATGGACCACGCCTCCTTCGACACCGGGGCCTGGCTGGCCTACTGCGGACAGTGCCCGGTGCCCGAGGTCGGCAACGTCTTCCGCCGTGCCGGCATCCCCTTCCGGTCGGTCTCGGGCTGGCTGCGCCAGGAGACGGCCTGGCGGCGCATCGAGCAGTGGATCCGCGCCGCGCGCGTCCGCGCCGCGCTCCGGCACGCCCGGCACGGCCTGATGGGCCATCTGTATCCCGGCATGCTCGACGTCTCGACCGATCCGACACTGCTGCCCACGACGTTCGGCTCGCACGTGGAGGTGCTGGAGTTCGACGACCTGCGGCACCGGGTGGAGCAGGTGGCCGAGGCGGAGACCCGCGACCGGATGGCGCTCGCCCGGCAGGTCTTCACCCTCGACGACAGCGTGGCCGACGAGGACTTCGCATGGGGAGCGACCGTCTCCGTCGCCCTCGACCGGCTGGTCGAGGACTTCGGCCTCGACACGCTCGCCTACTACCACCGCGGACTCGACGGCGAACTGCACGAGCGGCTCGGCGCCGGCCTGGTCCTGGGCGCCTCGCTGCTCACCGCACGGGGCGTGCCGGCGGCCGGCGAGTACGAACTGCGCACCAGCGTCGCCCAGTTGGTGTCGCAGAGCGTCGGAGCCGGAGGGTCCTTCACCGAGATCCAGGCGCTGGACTTCGAGGACGGCGTGGTGGAGATGGGCCACGACGGCCCGGCCCACCTGGCGGTGAGCGCCCGCGACCCGCTGCTGCGCGGGCTGGGCGTCTACCACGGCAAACGCGGCTGGGGTGTCGGCGTGGAGTTCGACGTACGGCACGGCCCGGTCACCCTCCTGGGGCTCGGCCAGGACGCCGACGGCAGCCTGTCCTTCATCACGTCCGAGGGCACCGTCGTGCCCGGCCCGCTGCTGGAGATCGGCAACACCACCAGCCGGGTCGACTTCGGCCGTGACCCCGGCGAGTGGGTGGACGCGTGGAGCGCGACGGGCGTGGGCCACCACTGGTCGCTCGCCGTCGGCAGCCACGCGGCCGACTTCCGGGCCGCGGCCGGCCTGCTCGGGATCGACCACCGGGAGGTGTGAACGGGCGGGCCCCCGGGTGACCCGTCGCCCGGTGCTCCGGACAGCGGTGAGGTCCCCTCCGCCGCTCCCCCGCGTTCCGCCGTGAGCCTGATCCGCGGCACGTGCCACGGCAAGGCGCCGCGTCCGCACGCGCTCCGGTCGGGAAGGTGGGCAGTCCGTCGCCGTACGACGGGCGGCGGCCCACCGTCCCGAGGAGAGCTTCGTGCGCCTGCACCCCGTCGCGGCCGCCCTGGCCTCGTCCGTCCTGCTGGCCTCGCCGGTCCGGGCGGATTCCGCCGCCCCGTCCGTGGCCGAGGCCGCGCGGGCCGTGGCCGATCCCGCCGCCTACGTCAATCCGTTCGTCGGTACGGCGCCGGGCGGCACCGACTTCGGACACGGCGGAGGGGCCGGGAACACCTTCCCGGGAGCGTCCGCCGCACTGGGCGGCGTCCAGTGGAGCCCCGACACCGTCACCCACCAGCACGGCGGCTACGCGTACCAGGACGACCGGATCCGCGGCTTCAGCCTCACCCACATCTCCGGCGCGGGCTGCGACGACTACGGCAACGTGCCGTTCATGCCGCTCACCGGCCGCCCCGACCCGGACCCCGCGGCCCGCCACGCCACCTTCTCCCACGCCAACGAGCAGGCTTCGCCGGGCAGTTACGGTGTCACCTTCGACAACGGCATCCGTACGCGGATCGCCGCCACCCAGCGCTCCGGCATCGCGCGCTTCACCTATCCCGCCGACGGCGCGCGGCCCGCCGGCCTGACGGTGGACGCCGGACGGGCCTTCAACCGGGCCACCGGAGACATCACCATCGGTACGCGCACCCTGTCCGGCTACACCGACAGCGGCGCCTTCTGCGGCTCCACGAACCGCTACCGCCTCTACTTCCACGCCGTCTTCGACCGGCCGTTCGCCCACACCGAGCACCTGGACGGCGGGGCGTCCGGCGCGTACGTCTCCTTCGCGCCCGGCACCCGTACGGTCACCGCCCGGGTGGGGGTGTCCTTCGTCGACCTCGACGGCGCCCGCCGCAACGCCACCGTGGAACTGGGCAGCAGCTCCTTCGGCGCCGTCCGGCAGGCCGCCCGCGACCGGTGGAACGCGTGGCTGGGCCGGATCGAGATCACCGGCGGCACCGAGACGCAGCGCCGGGTCTTCTACACCGCGCTCTACCACGCGCTGCTGCACCCCAGCGCCTTCAGCGACACCGACGGCCGCTACCGGGGCATGGACGGCCGGGTCCACCGCACCCGGGCCGGTCATGTGCAGTACGCGAACTTCTCCGGCTGGGACGTCTACCGCTCCCAGGTCCAGCTGCTCGCCCTGCTCGCACCGCACGAGGCCTCCGACGTCGCCCGGTCGATCCTCGAACAGGGGCGCCAGGCCGGGTACTTCGACCGGTGGACACTGGCCAACGGCGGCACCCGCGTCATGGTCGGCGACCCGCTGCCCGCGATGGCCGCCGCCATCCACGCCTTCGGCGGCACGGACTTCGACGCCGCGGCGCTGCTGCGCACGGCCGTGGCGGGCCGCTCCGACGACCGGCAGCGGCCGGGGCACGAGCTCTACGACACCCTGGGCTACGTCCCGGCCGGCACCAAGGGCGTGTGGGGCACCGCGTCCACCACGCTCGAGTACGCGGTCGCCGACGGCGCCCTCGCCCGCCTGGCCGGACGGCTCGGCGACACCCGCACCGAGGCCGCCCTCACCCGCGCCGCCGGAAACTGGCGTCACCTGTTCAACCCCGCGAGCGGCTACCTCCAGCCCCGTGCCGCCGACGGCACCTGGCCGGCCTTCACACCCGTACGGCGCACCGACTACGTCGAGGGCAACGCGGCCCAGTACACCTGGATGGTCCCGCAGGACCTGCCCGCGCTGTTCACCGCCATGGGCGGGAACGCCGCGGTCACCGCTCGCCTGGACACCTTCTTCACCGAACTCAACGCGGGCGCCGCGAAGCCGTACGCCTACCTCGGCAACGAGCCGTCCTTCGGCACCCCTTGGGCCTACGACTACGCCGGGCGCCCCGACCGCACCCAGGACACCGTGCGCCGCGCCCTCACCACCCTGTTCACCGACCGTCCCGACGGCCTGGTCGGCAACGACGACCTGGGCGCCATGTCCTCGTGGGCGGTCTGGGCCGGCCTGGGCATGTATCCCGAGATTCCCGGAAGCCCTCAACTCGCCCTGGCCAGCCCGCTGTTCCCCGCGATCACGGTGCACCGCGGCAACGGCGTCACCCTCTCCGTCGTCGCCCCCGGCGCGTCGGCGGCGCGCTCCCGCGTACGCTCGCTGCACCTCGACGGACGCCCCGTCGGCACCGCCGTCCTCCCGTCCGCCTTCGTGGCCGAGGGCGGTGTCCTGCGCTACCGCCTGACCGCCCCGTGAGCGGGCCACCGGCCGCGGATTGGCCCGCGACCGGGACACGGACCGCCTGAGAGGCTACGGCTCCCGTGCCGTGAGGAGTCGCCATGCAGGTAGCCGTCGTCACCTTCGACGGATTCAACGAGCTCGACAGCTTCATCGCCTCCGCGCTGATCAACCGGTGCCGGGGGAAGGGGCTGGAGGCGTTCATCACGACGCCCGCGCCGGTGGTGACGTCGATGAACGGCGTCGAGGTGACCGGGCAGCGCCCGCTGGAGTTCGTGACCGGGGCGGACGTCGTCCTCATCGGCAGCGGCGTCAGCACCCGCGAGGTCGTCGCCGACGACCGGCTGCTCTCCCGGCTGCCGCTGGACCCGGCTCGGCAGCTGATCGGCGCGCAGTGCTCCGGCGCGCTGGTGCTCGCCCGTCTCGGCCTGCTGGGCGCGATGCCCGCCTGCACGGACGTCAAGAGCCGGCCCTACGTCGAGGCCTGCGGTGTCACCGTGCTGGACGCGCCGTTCCACGCCGAGGGCGACATCGCCACGGCGGGCGGCTGTCTGTCCTCGCAGTACCTCGCCACCTGGGTCATCACCCGGACCCTGGGCGAGGCCGCGGCCCGCGGCGTCCTCGACTACGTCGCTCCGGTCGGCGAGAACGAGGAGACGGTCGAGCGGGCGTTGCGCGCCGTGGGCGCGGGCGAGCGGGCCACGCCGAGCGGCTGAGCGCGGCGGCGCGCACCCTCGGCGGCGCGCGCCGGTGTCCTGGCGCGCCGATGGCGCGGGATGCCGGTGTGGCGGGATGCCGGTGTGGCGGGATGCCGGTGTGGCGGGATGCCGGTGGCGCGGGGCGCGGACGGCCGCGTGGGCTCCGCATCCGCCGTGGGCGCCGGTGGTCGTGCGGTGGGCCCGTCCGGGTCGCCTCGCCCGAGCCGGTGCCGCCGGGCCCGGACCCGACGACGGTCACCGTGGTCACGACGTGCCGCCGTTGCGGGCGGGACGTTCGCATCCGTCCTGCCGAGCGAGGCCGTGGTCATGCGGGCCCGCCTCCGGGCCGGCGGTGCCGCTCTCGCGGCTCACCTCGTGGTGCCGGCCGTCCGGGCGCGGCAGGGGCTTGAGATCGACCTGGATGCGATGCGTGTTGTCGCGGCTCACCGAGCCGCCCAGCCGGGCCTCGACCACGCCCAGCCGCAGCCCCGCACCGCCTTCGCCGGCCCGGTGGAACTGCACCGAGAACTCCAGGCTGACCTGCTCCACGCTGAACCGCCAGTCGCTCACGGCTCCCTCGGCCTCGGCCCGCGCCAACTCCGCACGCACCGTGCCGATGGCCTCCGCGAGACCGACAGGTTCCGTGTCCCCCATGTCAACACACCGCCGACTTCCGTGAATTGGCCGATCAAACCTGGTCACAAGTCTAGGGACCCACCCTGCTGCGCGCGTAGGGTGAGACGACATGGGGGAACTGCGTGCGGACTGGAGGCTCAGGCTGCGCCGCGGGGGCGCCGACGGCCCCATCTGCGGCGCGGGCGTGCTCCTCGACCAGCGCACCGCGCTGACCTGCGCCCATGTGGTGGGCGACGACCCCGGCGCCGTCATGTGGCTGGAGTTCGCCGAGAACGGCCGCCTCCGGCCGGTGGCCGCGCGGGTGATGCCCGGCGGCTGGCTGCGGGAGGGCGCAAGCGGCCAGGACATCGCCGTGCTGCGGCTGGACGACCCGCGCCCGCAGGCGCGCCCCGCCCCGCTCGGCACCGAGCTGTGGGGCGGCATGGAGGTGTACACGAGCGGCTATGCGGAGGGCTTCGACGAGGGCATGAACCTGTGGGGCCGCATCGGCGGCGCCAGCGGCGAGAGGGTGCAGCTCGACGCCGTCACCAAGACGGAGGTGGTGCGGGCCGGCTTCAGCGGCGCCGCCGTGTGCACCCGGCCGCAGGCAGGTTCTCCCACCCGTGTGGTCGGCATCGTCGTCAGCTGGCGCGGCGACCTGAGCCGGCCGCTGCCCGAGGACAACCGGGTGGCCTTCTCGTATCTGCTCCCCATCGACCGCATCGCGGAACTCTCACCGGTGGTCAAGGAGCTGAGCAGCCCGCATGCCTGGGACCACGCCTTCGAGGAGCGGCTGATCCGGTGGTTCGACGACCCGGACGAGGACCCGGTGAAGATCACCGTGGTGGCCCCGGACAGCGGCAAGGACCGCTCGCTGCGCCACCTGCTGCACCGGGCCGACGTCGTCCACCGCGGCGGTGGCAGCAGGCCGGACCTTGCCGACCACGCACTGGACCACATCGACCGCACGGCCGGTGAGTACCTGGCCTACTGGGACTGGCTGCGGGGCACCAGGCCCCGGCCCGAGCGGGCGGCCGAGCGCGCGCCCGCGCCACCGGCCACGGTCGTCGTCGACGGCCTGGACGAGGAACCCCAGCCCGGTCCGCTGATCGAACTCCTCGCCAGATTGAGGGTGTTGAACTTCCGGCTGCTGCTCGTCTTCCGTCGTGAGGGCGGCACCGGCTGGAGCGCGGCCCGGGACGAACTGCTGCGCCCCGCGCTGCTCCGCCACGCGGACACCCTGATCGGCCTGCTGGAGCGCGCGGAGTTCGGCGCCGCGGTCCGCCGCGACGTCGTCGACAGCGCCTCCCTCGGCTCCGTGACCGAGACGGCCGACCTGCGCCGGGCCGAGCGGCGCCGGATCGACGGCGTGCACGACCCCCACCAGCAACTCACCCGGCTGCGCAGGCTGCTGAGGACCTTGCGCACCGACCTGAGCCGCCACGGAGAGCTGTGACGAGGTGCCCGGTACGGCCCGGGCGAGGGAGGAGGACGACCGGAGGATGACCACCTGCCCCCACCGGCACTTCGACGGAGCCGCCTGCTCCGGCACGGTGCTGCCGACCGGCCACTGCGCCGTGTGCGGCCGCGCGGAGAACGCGGCCGGGCTGCCCGCCCTGCCCGCCGACCCGCGCGACCGCGGCCCCCGCGACCTGCTCGGCCTCCCCGAGCGTGCCCCGCGCCCCGCCGGGGAACGCCTCGTCCGTGCCGACGGACCGCTCCGCATCCGTATGGTCTGCTCGTCCGCCACCTGCGGCATCACCTTCGCCCCGCCCTACACCGAGGGCCCGGTGCCGATCAAGGGCTTCTGCCCGGCCTGCGGCGAGCGTTACTCGTACGAGCCCGAACTCGCCACGGGCGACCTGCTGCGCGACCAGTACCGGATCATGGGCCCGATCGCGCACGGCGGCCAGGGCTGGGTCTATCTCGCCGAGGACACCCATCTCGGTGACGTCGTCGCCGTCAAGGGGCTGCTCAACCGCTACGAGCACGACGGCGCCCGGCTCGCCGACGTCGAGCGGCGCAACCTCGTCGCCATCCGGCACCTCCGCATCGTCCAGATCCGCGACTTCGTCGCCCGGCGCGACGACCAGGGCGAGGTCACCGGCGGCTACATCGTCATGGACGACGTCGGCGACGGCACCCTGGCGAAGGTCGTCGAGGAGACCCGGCGCGGCGAGTCCGTCCTCGACATCGAGCACGTCGCGGCGTACGGCTGCCAGATCCTGGAGGCCTTCGTCCATCTGCACACCGGCGGTGAACGGGTCTTCGTCTACGGGGACATGAAGCCGTCGAACGTCGTGCACCACGGCGCCGGCGTCAAGGTCATCGACCTCGGCGGCACGCGCGAACAGGGGCAGAGCCTGCCGCCCGCCCATGTCACGCCGGACTACATGGCACCCGAGACCGGCTCCACCGCCATGCCGACCGTCGCCCACGACCTGCACACCGTCGGCGCCACCCTGCGCGAACTCGCCCGCTGGGCGGTCGACGAGGTCCCCGGCCTGGGCACCACCTCCTTCTGGTGGGTCGTCGAGCGCGCCGTGCGGACCGACCCGGGCCGCCGGTTCGCCGACGCCCGCGAGATGGCCGGCCAACTGCGCGGCGCCCTGCGGGAGATCCGCGCCCTGCGCGGCAAGAGCGACCCGCCCGAACCGTCCGACCACTTCCGGCCCTCCCCGCAGCTGCTCGGCGCCCGGCTCGGCACGGTGCCGGGCATCGAGCACTGGCTGGCGCGCCCGCGCCGCGACCGGTACGAGCCGCCCGTGGCCCCCGCCCTCGACCTCGGCGCCCCGACGCCCACCGAGATCGCCGGGGGCCTGCCGGTGCCGCGGCGGTTCCCGGGCGATCCGCAGACCGCGCGGTTCGAGGTGAGCAGCGGCTACGACCCGGGCCGCCTGCTGGACCAGCGGGACGAGAGGCCGCGCTCGGTGGAGATCTGCCTGCACAACGTACGTGTCCTGCTGGGCCGCAACACGCCGGCCGACCTGGAACGCGCCCAGGAGGAACTGGACATCGCGGACTCCATCCCCGGCCCGTCCGCCGTACGGCGGTGGCGGCTGGAGTGGCACCGCGCCCTGCTCGCGCTGCGCGGCGCCGGACTCGCGGACGACCCGCGGCAGGCCGCCCGGGCCCACCGCCATCTGATCCAGGCCAGGAACCACTTCCTGCAGGTCCACTTCGAGCTGCCCGGCGAGTACGCCCCCAAGCTGGCTCTCGCCTACTGCGGGGAGCTCCTCGGCGACGACACGGCCGGGCCGACCGCCAAGGAGCTGTACGAGGCCGTGTTCGCCCGCAACCGCGCGCACGGCGGCGCCGCGCTCGGGCTGGCCAGGCTCGCGCTGCGCGCGGGCGACCGGCGGGCGGCGCTCGACGTGCTCGCCCGGGTCGGGCCCGGCACGCTGGACCACACCGTCACCCGGATCGCCTCGGTGCGCATCCGCGCGGCCCGGCTGCCCGGGGACGGCGACCCGCTGCCCGCCCCCGGCGAGGCCGACGCGGCGCTGGAGGAACTGCGCGGTCTGGTCGGCCGGAGTCCCGGCGCCGGCGAGCCGAGTCTGTCCGAGGACGAGGCGCTGCGCCTGGGCACCGAACTGCACGAGTGGAAGCTGGACGCGCTGCACAGCCTGGGCGACCGGCCCGGCCCGCCCGGAGGTGCCGGACGGCTCGACGCCCGCCGGCTGCGACGCCTGGCCGGCCCGGAGCGCGAACTGCGCAGGCAGCTGGAGTCCCGCTACCGGCAACTGGCCGAACATCACCGGGAGTCGGCCGCCGCCCATGACCACCTCGTGGACCTGCTGCACGCGGTACGGCCGCAGACCGTGTTCTGACCGCACGGCAGACCGCACGGCACGCACGACGGTCCGCGCGGCAGGCGCGCGGTACGGCGACGAAGGGGAAGGAGCCGTGACGTAGGGGATGAGCAGTCACACCCGGCCGCAGCCGGGCATCCGCCTGCACGTGGAGCTGGGCGGCGAGCTGCGCCCGCACCGCAACGTGAGGATCGAGGCCCATCTGCGGGTCGACGTGGCCGCCCACGGGGCCCCCGTCGATCTGCCCGCCGTCGAGCTCGCGGTGATCATCGCGCTCGACGTCGCCGACTCCCACCGGGCGGCGGTGCACGCCCTGGCCGCCGCCCTGCGCGCCCTGCCCGACGGCATCTCCTTCACCCTGCTCGGCGGCGGCCCGGAACCGAGGCGGTGCTATCCGCTGGGTGAGGACGAGTGGGCCGTGGCCGACCAGTACGAACGGCGCCGGGCCGCCTTCGTCGCCGGCTCGCTCCCGCTGCACAAGGACGGTCCCCGTCCTGCCGGTTACGCCGCCTGGGCGGCCGCCTCGCGTGCCCTGCTCGCCGGGCGCCCGCTGTCCGTGCAGCATCTGGTGCTGATCACCGACGGCAGCAGTGCCGCGGGCGAGACGCGGCTGGAGGAGGAACTGGACTCCTGCGCCGGGCAGTTCACCTGCGACGTGTTCGCCGTGGGCACGGACTGGCCCCCCGATCCGCTGCTGACCCTCGCCGAACGGCTGCACGGCACCGCCGAGTTCGTGGACGACGGCCTCGACCAGGCGATCGGCGGCGCGATCCGGCGCCTGCGCCGGGTGCACACGCCGCAGCTGCCGATCGAGGTGACCGTGCGCCCCTCCGTCCGCCAGGTCTCACTGACCGAGAAGGCCCCCCGGGCACACCGCCTCGGCGGGCTGCCGCAGTCCGGCCGGCCGCACCGCTGGAGCTTTCCGACCTACCAGTGGGAGCAGGGCCGCCGTGACTACCTGCTCACGCTGGTCGCCGACGCGGACGCGGATCCGCTGGAGACGGAGCTGCAGTTCGCCATGGTCTCCATCGGCGAGGTCCACGCCCCCGTCGTCGCCCGCTGGCATCTGCCCGACCGGTCGCCGCCGCGGGCCCCGGCGGGCGGCGACAGCGTGCGCAGCCTCGACGTCACCGCCCGGATGCGAAGTGCCCTCAGGCAAGGGCTCGTCGCTCTGGAGGCGCGGCAGCGGGACACCGCCGAGGACCGCCTGGGCCAGGCCGCCCGGCTGGCGGCAGAGCTGGGCAAGGAGTGGGTGCTGGACGAGATCCGCGCCGTCGCCGACGTCGAGGACGCGGCCGCGGGCCGGATCCGGCTGCGCCCCGTGGACGCCGGCACCCTGGCCCCGCTGATCCTGCGCGCCGGATCCCGGCCCGGCGGGCCGCTGACCGAGGCCGTCGGAGGGCGGCCGGGCCCGCGGTGCCGCGTCTGCCGCACCCCGGCCGGCAGCGAGGCCCGGTACTGCATCACCTGTGGAAGGAAGCTGCTGTGACGACCGGACGCGCCGTCTCCCGGCGCCGCCGCTCACCGGCCTCCCTGTGGCGCGGGCTGCTGGGTCCCTGGCGGACCCGCCGGCTGCTGGAGGCACACCTGCTGATCCTGGTCGCGTGCGCCGCGGTGGCGGCGACCGCGCTGTGCTTCTCCTACCGGCAGACCCAGCGCGGCGCCGACGCGCTCGCCTCCCGGGAGGCGCCCGCCGTCCAAGGGCTCGCCGGTACCCGGCTCGCGGCGCTGCGCTCGTACCAGGAGGCCGACGCCCTGCTGGAGGACGGTCTCGTCGACGTCGCGGGCTCGGGCGAGGCCTACCGGTCCCAGCTCTCCGCCGCCGACCAGGGCCTGTCCCGTATCGCCGACCGCACGGACCAGGACCTCGGCACGGTCAACGGCCTGCTCGCCACCTACGGCAACTCGCTCAACCTCGGCACGTCGATGTACCGGGCCGAGCCCCTCATGCGGCAGTTGAAGTTCCACGAGGCGCACTCGCTGCTCGTACGCGACAAGGTGGGACTCGCGCCCCGGCTGAAGAGCCTCCAGGCGACCCAGATGAGGCACGCCGAGGCCACGGCCGCCCTGGGGGCCTGGCGGCGCGCGGGCTGGTGGCTCGCCGAACTCGCGCTGGGCGCGCTGGCGTTGACCCTGCTCTCCGCGCTGTTCGTGCTGCGCGACCGCTGCGGCCGCGACGGGAACCCGTACCTGCTCGCGGCCTTCGCCCTCACGGTGGCGCTCGCGGTCGTCCCGCTGACGACGACCTCCACCACCGAGCACGGCCTCGGCGGGGCACTGGCGGATCTGCGGCAGATCACCAGGGTGTCCGGGCAGATCACCGACGTGCCCGGCACGGGCGACTCCCGGCTGGTCGACGCGCAGCAGACCGTCACCCGGACGTCGGAGCGGGTCCGGCAGCAACTCACCGACGGCACCTGGGCCGACCGTGTGTATCCGGGCACCGTCGTCGGCGGTCTGCTGATCGTCGTCCTGCCCGCGCTCGGCCTCGGCCTCCGGCTGGACGGCGACTACTGGAGGCGACGGTGACCCGCCGGTTCACGTTCCTGGTCCTGCTGGTGGTCATGCTGATGGTCGCGGCCGTCGGCGTGGTGGTGGTCTGGACGCAGCACGACGACGAGGAGCCGGTGACCATCCTCGGCACCTGGACCGGACAGCAGGAGCAGCAGTTCAAGACGGTGCTGCGCAGCCTCGGTGTCCCGTTCCGCTATCAGGGCACCGCGGCCCAGCGCGAGGTGCTGCTCTCCAAGGTGCAGTCGGGCGAGCCCCCGGACGTGGTGATCATGCCGGGCATCGGCGAGCTCGCCGAATACCGCGACCAGAACCGCCTCAAACCGCTGGACCATCTCTACGACCCCCAGCAGTACGGCGCCCCCTGGAACGCGGCCGGCACCGCCTCGGGCCACGTGTTCTGGGTCCCGGTCAAGGCCGATCTGAAGAGCATCGTCTGGTACCGCGAGGGCCACAGGCCGGCCGACACTCCCGCCCCGATGAGCAGTTGGTGCATGGGCATGGGCGACGACGGCGCCTCGGGCTGGCCGGGCACCGACTGGATCGAGGACCTCGTACTGCAACGCGCGGGCCCCGGCTTCTACGCACGGTGGGCACTGAACTCGGGCGGGCCGCGGCACCATTGGTGGACGAGCACCGAGGTGCGCTCCGCCTGGACGGCCTGGGCCCGGCTGCTCGAACAGGACAGGCCCGCGGCGAGGACGGCCCTGCTCACCGACCATCGCGGCGCCCCGGGCGGCCACGGGCTGCTGTTCGGCGGCGCGCACGGCTGCACCCTGGAGCACCAGGGCTCGTTCGCGCGTTCCTTCTACGGCCCGAAGGACACGGAGCACGCACGCCTGACGGACTCCGCCGCACTGCTGCCGGGAGGCGGCACCCGGGTCCGCGCCCACGAGGTGACCGGCGACTTCGCGGCCCTGTTCAGCGAGCGCGCCCCGGCCCGCGAACTGATCCGCCGGCTGTCCTCGAAGCGGGCCCAGCAGAAGTGGGCGGAGGTGGCCGGTGTCTTCTCCGCGAATCGCCAGGTGGTCCCGAAGGACCAGCCGGTCGAGCGCCAGATCGCCGAGCGGCTGCTCAAGGGACCTCGCTGTCTGGACGCCTCGGACGTCATGGCACCGGCGGTACGGGACGCGTTCTACGAGGCCGTCCTGCTGACCATGGCCAGGGTCGCCGCCAAGGATGACGACCCGCGTATCGGCGCGCTTCTCGAGAACGTGCAGCGGGTGCAGGACGTGTCCACGAAGAACACCCGGCACGCGGCGCTGCAGACGGTGTGCAGCACGCACTGATCCCCCGCGCGGGCACCGCGCCGTACGGCGGTCAGTGGGACTCGCGGGTCACCGCCGAGCCGCTGGAGCCGACCAGGAAGTCCAGGTCGGCTCCGGTGTCGGCCTGCAGGACGTGGTCGACGTAGAGGCGCTCCCAGCCGCGGCGGGGAGCGGCGAAGCCCGCGAGGGTGGCCCGGTTCGGGGTGCGGCGGGCCAGCTCGTCGGCCGGCACGTCGACGTCGATACGGCGGGCCTCGACGTCGAGGCTGATGACGTCCCCGGTGCGCACCAGGGCGAGGGGCCCGCCCGCCGCGGCCTCCGGGGCCACGTGCAGGACGACCGTGCCGTACGCGGTGCCGCTCATCCGGCCGTCGCAGACGCGGACCATGTCGCGCACGCCCTGTTCGAGGAGCTTCTTCGGCAGCGGCATGTTCGACACCTCGGGCATGCCCGGGTAGCCCCTGGGCCCGCAGCCGCGCAGGACGAGCACGCAGTCGGCGTCGACGTCGAGCTGGGGGTCGTCGACGCGTGCGTGGAAGTCCTCGATGCTGTCGAAGACGACGGCGCGGCCGCGGTGGCGCAGCAGGTGCGGCGAGGCGGCGGCCGGTTTGATCAGCGCGCCGTCGGGCGCGAGGTTGCCGCGCAGCACGGCGATACCGCCCTCGGCGACCAGCGGTTCGGCGCGGGTGCGGATGACCTCGCGGTCCCAGATCGGCGCGTCGTCGAGGTGGCCGGTGAGGGGTTCGCCGGTGACGGTCGTGGCGGCGGGGTCGAGGAGGTCGCGTACCTCGCGCAGGACGGCGAGCAGCCCGCCGGCCCGGTGGAAGTCCTCCATGAGGAAGCGGCCAGCCGGCAGCAGGTCCACCAGGAGCGGCACGCGGGAGCCGATGCGGTCGAAGTCGTCGATCGTCAGGCCGATGCCCAGCCGGCCCGCGAGGGCCAGGAGATGCACGACCGCGTTGGTCGAGCCGCCGATGGCGGCGAGCGCGACGATCGCGTTGTGGAAGGACGCCTCGGTGAGGAACGTCGCCGGTCTGCGGTCGGCGGCCACCATCTCCACCGCCAGCCGGCCGGTGCGGTGCGCGGCCTCCAGAAGCCGGCTGTCGGGGGCGGGAGTTCCGGCCGTGCCGGGCACGACCGTGCCGAGTGCCTCGGCGACCAGGGCCATCGTCGAGGCGGTGCCCATGGTGTTGCAGTGCCCGCGGCTGCGGATCATCGCCGACTCGGAGCGGGTGAACTGCTCCTGGGAGAGCGTGCCGGCCCGGACCTCCTCCGACAGCCGCCACACGTCGGTGCCGCAGCCCAGCGGGGTGCCGCGGAAGGTGCCGGTGAGCATGGGGCCGCCCGGCACGACGACCGCGGGCAGGTCCACGGAGGCGGCGGCCATCAGCAGCGCCGGGATGGTCTTGTCGCAGCCGCCCAGCAGGACCACGCCGTCGACCGGGTTGGCGCGCAGCATCTCCTCGGTGGCCATCGCGGCCATGTTGCGCCAGAGCATGGCGGTGGGCCGCATCTGGGTCTCGCCCAGCGACACCACGGGCAGCTCCAGCGGGATGCCCCCCGCCTCGTACACGCCGGCCCGCACCGAGGCCGCGACCTCGCGGAGGTGCGCGTTGCAGGGGGTCAGGTCCGAGGCGGTGTCGGCGACGGCGATCTGCGGCCGCCCGCGGAAGGCGTCGTCCGGGGCGCCCCGCCGCATCCACGCCCGGTGGATGTAGGCGTTGCGGTCCTGGCCCTCGTACCACTGCGCGCTGCGGAGCCCGGCCATGCGGTTCCTTCCGGCCGTCGGGTACGGCGGTCTACAGTCTGGATCGCCATGGAGCATACGCAGCCGTCCGAGGACCGCGGTATCCCGACGGCGCCGGCCCCTGCCCGGGCGCCCGCGGGGCGTGGCGTCATGCGCGCCTTCGTCCTGACCGCGCCGGGCGCGTACGCGGTCCAGGAGGTCGCGGTGCCCGTGGCCGGCCCCGGAGAGGTCGTCGTCGACGTCGAGCGGGCCGGCGTGTGCGGCACCGATGCCGAGTTCTTCACCGGCGAGATGGCCTACCTCCACCAGGGCCACTGCGCCTACCCGATGCGGCCCGGGCACGAGTGGGCCGGCCGTGTCTCGGCGGTCGGTGCGGGCGTCGATCCGGCGTGGACGGGCCGGCGTGTCACGGGCGACACGATGCTGGGCTGCGGCACCTGCCGCCGTTGCCTGCGCGGGCGTCAGCACGTGTGCGGGGAGCGGCAGGAGGTCGGCATCCGCGGGGCGCGGGCGGGCGCCCTGGCGGAGCGACTCGCGGTGCCCGCCTCGTCGTTGCACGCACTGCCCGACGCCGTCGATCCCGTGCTGGGCGCGCTGGTGGAGCCGGGCGGCAACGCGCTGCGGGCCGCGCGGGCCGCCGCGGCGGGTCCCGGGGACCGGGCCCTGGTCCTGGGGCCGGGCACGATCGGGCTGCTGGCCGCGATGTTCCTGCGGGCCGATGGTGCGGAGGTCCATCTGATGGGCTGCAGCGACAGCTCCCTCGCCTTCGCCCGTGAACTGGGCTTCGCGCACGTGTGGGCTCAGGGTGCCCTTCCCGGCCTGCCCTTCGACGCGGTCGTGGACGCCTCGAACGCCGCCCATCTGCCGGAGCTGGCCCTGGAGTTGATCGAACCGGGCGGCCGCCTCGTGTACATCGGGCTGGCGGGCGGACGCAGCGCGGTCGACACCCGTTCACTGGTCCTGAAGGACGTGACCGCGGTGGGCATCCTGTCCGCCTCCCCCGCCCTGGACGCCACCGTCCGGGCCTACGCGTCCGGTGCGGTCGACCCGAGACCGCTCGTCGCCGCCACGGTGGGCCTGGACGACGTGGGGCCGGTGCTGTCCGGTGCGCGTCCGCCCGGCGCCGGGCCCGGGCCCAAGATCCATGTCGACCCCACCGCCGGGTCACGGGCGCGGCCGTAGCCGGCCGCCGCCCGCGCGCGGCCCGGGACACGGTCAGCCGTCCGGCGGCCGCTCCTCCACCCGCGGTACGGCGATCTCGCTCCAGACCTGCTTGCCGCCGGCCACCGGCATGGAGCCGAAGGCCTCCGACATCGCCTCGACGAGCATCAGGCCGCGGCCGCCGGTCGCCTCCCAGTCCACGATCACCGGCTTGGCGGGCGCCCGCGGCTGGGAGTCGCTGACGCAGACGCGCACCCGGTCCCCGCGGAGGGTGAGGTCGAGGCGGACCGGGCCCTGGGTGTGCACCAGCGCGTTGGTGACCAGCTCGGACACCACCAGCAGCACCGCGTCGGCCATGTCGGCGACGTGCCAGGCGCGCAGCGTGCGCGCGGTGAAGCGGCGGGCGTGCATGACGGCGTCGGGCAGCCGCCACACGACCCACCCGGCGCGGATCGGCCGGGTCCGCATGCCGTCGTAGCGGAGCAGCAGCAACGCCACGTCGTCCTCGCGGCGGCCGTCCTCACCGAGCAGGCGGTCGGCCATCCGCCCCAGATCGCCCGGGTCGGCGGCGGCGAGGGCCGCGCGCGTGCGGTCCATGCCCTCGTCGACGGGGAGATCGGCCGCCTCCACCAGGCCGTCGGTGAGCAGGGCGAGCACCGTCCCGGGTGCCAGCTCGACCGCGGTCATGGGGAATTCGGCCTCCGCGTGGATGCCCAGCGGCAGTCCGCCCTCAACCTCTATCTCCTGTGTGCCGCCGTCGGGGCGGCGGACCAGCGGTGCGAGGTGGCCGGCCCGGACGAACAGGGTGTTGCCCTCCTCCAGGTCGAGTTCGGCGTAGCAGCAGGTGGCGAAGAGGTCGGTCTCCATGCCGACGAGGAGGCGGTTGGCGTGCGCGACGACCACGTCCGGCGGATGGCCCTCCACCGCGTAGGCCCGGACCGCCGTACGCATCTGGCCCATGATGGTCGCGGCCGCCGCGCTGTGCCCCTGGACGTCGCCGATGACCAGCGCCACCCGGTCCTCGGACAGGGCGATGACGTCGTACCAGTCGCCGCCCACCTGAAGTCCCCGCCGTGCGGGCAGATAGCGGGCCACGGCCTTCGCGCCGGGCAGTTCGGGCAGGCGGCGGGGCAGCAGGCTGCGCTGGAGCATCGTGGCGAGCTCCTGCTCGGCGTCGTGCTCGTGCGCGCGCTGGAGGGCCTGTCCGACCAGTGCCGCGGTGGCGGTCAGCAGGGACCGCTCGTCGGGCAGGAAGGCGTGCGGCCGGTCCCAGCCGACCAGGCACACGCCGGCGATGCGTCCCCGGGCGGGCAGCGGCAGGACGGCCAGCCCTCCCTCGCCGATGCCCGCGAGTCCGGCCTCGAAGGCGGATCCGGCCGGCCACAGGTCCAACCGGCCGTCGCGCAGGGCCAGCTGCAGGGTGGGCAGGGAACTGACCGGCGCGTCGGGCCACTCCGAGCGCCACTGGGCGCGCCAGCTCTCCGGCCAGCAGTCGGGCTGCGGCGGATCGAGCACGGTGACCGTCAGCCGGTCGCCCTGCAGTTCGGCCAGCGCCACCCGGTCGGCCCCCAGCGGCTCACGCAGCGCGGTGACCACCACGCGGCCCACGTCGGGGACCGTGGTGGCGTCGTCGAGCGCCGCGGTCAGCCACTGGATGCGGGAGACGTCGTCGGACCCGCGGCGCAGGACCCGGGTCGCCGTCACCACACCCAGGACGCGCTCCGGGCCGGCGTCGCCGCCGGCCACGACCCGGCAGCTCAGGCTCAGCCAGCGCATCTCGCCCGCGGGCCCGCGGACGCGGAACTCGAGCTCCCGACGGGCGGACGGCTGGGCGGCCGGTTCCAGCACCGAGACCAGGGCGTGCATGTCCTCCGGCACGGCGTGCGCGAGCAGCGTGTCCGCCTTGCCGTCGAAGTCGGCCTGTGCGATGCCGAGCAGGCCGAGGAGGGTCTCGTCCGCCTCGACCACGCCGGTGTCGGGCACCAGGACGAAGGAGCCGGCGTGCAGATTCCGCAGGGCGGGCCGCAGCACCGGTGACGGCACGGATCCGCGGGCACCGGCCGGCAGCACGCGGGCGACGGCGTCGGCGTACCGCTCCAGGAAGTGCCGCTGCTCGGCCTCGAAGCCGGTGCCGGAGACCCCCACCACGACGAGGCAGCCGAGCCGTACGCCGTCCGCGGTGAGCGGCAGCGCCCCGAGCGGGGCGTCGGCGCGCGGCTCGCCGTAGGTGGCCAGGTCCGCGGGGCTCAGCCACAGGGGCCGGCCGGTGCGGAAGGCGTGCGCCGCGGGCGAGCCCTCGGCCAGGGGGACACGCTCCGACAGCCGGTGGGCGGAGACCTGGCGGCACACCGTCTCCGCCTGGCGCAGCTCGTCCTCGCCGGGCACGTAGACGGCCGCCACGGCCACCCCGGCGAAGGCCAGCACCTGGTCCCCCGCCGCCTCGGACGGCGCAGGCACCACACCGGTGTCCGCGGCGTCGGCCCCGGATGCCCGCGGCGGAGAGACTCCCGCCCGGGCTCGGCCGTCGTGAGCCATGTCGGCAGCCACCTCCCGTCCGCGCCGCGGCTGAGATCGGGCATCTACTCCCCAGCGTCCCATACCCCGCCGTATCGCACCTGGACCCTGCGGCGGCCCGGCGGATCGGCCGATCCACCGGCGGCGCACAGCCGTTGCGCGGCCGTCGCCGCGTTCGCATGTCCTCGCGGCCGGTGCCACACTGACGACAGGTCGTCCCGCCACGCGCACGTGGGCGTCCCAGAAGGATCTCCGCCCCGGAGGGAGGTCCCCCGGTGATGAAGGTCTGCGTACGGGGCGCGGCGCTCGCCATGACGGCTGTCTCCACGGCCGTGGCCCTGGCCGCCTGCGGATCGGGCGCCGCGGACCGGCCCGGCGACGGCCGGACACCGAGGATCGCCGTGCTGCTTCCGGACGCCACCACGGCCCGCTGGGAGACGCGGGACAGGCCCCTGCTGGAGAAGAGGATCACGCAGTTGTGCCCCGACTGCAGCATCCAGCACGCCAACGCCCGGGGTGACGTGGCGATCCAGCAGGAGCAGATGGACTCCGTGATCACCTCGGGCGTCGACGCCATCGTGCTGGTGGCGGTGGACGCCCGCTCGCTGGGCACCGCGGTCACCAAGGCGGCCCAGGCCGGCATCCCGGTGATCTCCTACGACCGCCTCTCCGAGGGCCCGATCTCCGGCTACGTCTCCTTCGACGGCGAGGAGGTCGGCAGGCTCCAGGGCAGGGCGCTGCTGAAGGCCATGGGCCGGCACGCGACGAGCCCGCGGATCGTGATGATGAACGGCGATCCCACCGACCCCAACGCGGTGTCGTTCAAGAAGGGGGCCCTGTCCGTGCTCGACGGAAAGGTGAAGATCGGCAAGGCGTACGACACCCTGAAGTGGCGGACCGAGACCGCGTACTTGAACATGTCGGGCGCGATCGCCGCTCTCGGCGCCGACCGGATCCAGGGGGTCTACGCCGCCAACGACGGTCTCGCCGCCGGCAGCATCTCCTCCCTGAAGGCGAACAAGGTCGCCGCGCTGCCCCCCGTCACCGGGCAGGACGCCGAGCTGGGTGCCGTGCGGCGCATCGTCGCCGGCGAGCAGTACATGACCGTCTACAAGCCCTTCGATCCCGAGGCCTCCGCCGGCGCCGCCATGGCCGTGGCCGCGGCCCGCCGCAACCCGCTCGCCGAGGTGGGCAGGGACAAGGTACGCACCAGCCTGGGGACGTCGGTGCCGGCCGTCCTGCTGACACCCGTCCCGGTGACCGCCGGCACCATCAAGGACACCCTGGTCAAGGACGGCTTCTACACCGTCCGGCAGATCTGCGTCCCCAGGCTCCTGGCCGCCTGCGGCAAGGCCGGACTGCTCTGACACGCCCGCCTCGACCGGGCCGGGCCCCGGGAAGGAGATGGTTTCCGTGCCGGCTGCCCCCTTGCTGGCGCTGCGCGGGGTGTGCAAGCGCTTCGGTGTCGTCGAGGTGCTCAAGGACATCGAGCTGGAGATCCACGCGGGCCAGGTGCTCGCCCTGCTCGGCGACAACGGCGCCGGCAAGTCCACCCTCGTCAAAGTGATCTCCGGCGTCTCCCCCGCCGACAAGGGCGTCATCGAGTGGGAGGGCCGCACGGTGCAGATCAGGCGTCCGCACGACGCCCGGGACCTCGGCATCGCCACCGTCTACCAGGACCTCGCGCTGTGCGGGAACCTCGACGTCGTCGGCAATCTCTTCCTCGGCCGGGAGATCCGCAGGTTCGGCTTCCTCGACGAGATGGAGATGGAGAGCCGCACCATCGGCCTGCTGGAGCGCCTGACCCGGTCCGTGCCCGATCTGCGCGCCCCCGTCGTCTCCCTCTCCAGCGGCCAGCGCCAGGCGGTGGCCATCGCCCGCTCGCTCCTCGGCGACCCGCGGGTCCTGCTGCTGGACGAGCCGACCGCCGCGCTGGGCTTCGAGCAGACCAACGAGGTGCTGGATCTCGTCGACGCGCTGCGGGAGCGCGGCACGGGCGTCCTGCTCATCAGCCACAACATGGGCGACGTCAAGGCGCTCGCGGATCGCGCGGCGGTGCTGCGGCTCGGCCGCAACAACGGGTTCTTCAACGTGAACACCGCGTCCCAGGAACAGATCATCGCCTCGATCACCGGTGCCTCGGAGAACGTGCCGCGCCGGACGGCCTCCTACGAGACGAGGTGGTGACCGCGATGCGCGACACCGCGGAGAACCCGCGGGCCGACGGCGCCGAACCCGTCGCGGAGGGCCGGCCGGCGCGAGGCGGACCGGTGGCCCTCGCCCTGCGGAGCGGGGGCGCGGCCCTGGGGCGCCGGTTCCGCGCCGGCGAGCTGGGCTCGCTCCCCGTCGTCCTGGTGCTGGCCACGGTCTGGATCATCTTCCAGTCCCTGAACGCGAACTTCCTCTCGCCCCGGAACCTGTCGAACATCAGCGTCGACATCGTGGGCACGGGAATGATCGCGGTCGGCATCGTCTTCGTGTTGCTGCTCGGGGAGCTCGACCTGTCCGTCGGCTCGATCAGCGGACTGGCCGCGGCGATCTTCGCGGTCCTGAACGTGGACAACGGCGTGCCCGAATGGATCGCCCTGGTCGCCGCGGTGCTCGCGGGCACCGCGGCGGGTGCCGTCCAGGGCTACTCCTGCGCCAAGACGCGGGTGCCGGCCTTCGTCCTGACCCTCGCGGGGCTGCTGACCTGGAACGGCCTGATGCTCGCGGTGCTCGGTACGGACGGCACCGTCAACCTCGACGAGACCGGCCTGGTCGCCAAGCTGACCAGCTACTACTTCACGAACGACGCGGTCGCCTACGGCCTGGCGGCGGTCGGCGCGGGCGCGGTGTTCACGATCTCGTACCTGGACCGGCGCCGCCGCGTGGCCGCCGGCATGCGGCACCGTTCGATGCGGTACATCGCGGTGCGTACGGGCGCGATCGCGGTGACCGCGTTCGTGTCGGCCTATCTGCTCAACCGGTTCCAGGGCCTGCCGCTCGCCCTGCTGATCTTCCTCGTGGTGGTGGCCGGCCTCGACGTGGTCCTGCGCCACACGCGCTACGGCCGCCAGGTCTACGCCCTCGGCGGCGGCGTCGAGGCGGCCCGGCGCGCCAGCCTCAACGTGACGGGCATCCGGACCGCGGTGCTCGCGGTCTCGGGGACGATGGCCGCGGTCGGCGGCCTGTTCCTGGCCTCCCGGATCACCTCGGTGAGCCAGAGCTCGGGGTCGGGCCTGCTGCTGCTCAATGCCATCGCGGCGGCCGTCATCGGCGGTACCAGTCTGTTCGGCGGGCGCGGGACGACCTGGACCGCGGTGCTCGGCATGCTCGTCATCCAGTCGATCTCCTCCGGCATGGCGATCACGGACACGCCCACGGCCGTGCAGTTCGTGATCACGGGCGGGGTGCTCTTCGCCGCGGTGGTCATCGACGCACTGGCCCGCCGTTCGCAGGAGGCCCACGGGCGGGCCTGAACGGAATGCGGCCGTGGGCCCCGGATCGGGTGATCCGGGGCCCACGGCGAACTGCCCGTGTCAGGCCGACAGCGGGGTCTGCAGGCTCGCACCCGCGGTCAGGCCCTGCGGCGAACCCGAGGCGACGAGGCCGCCGGCGACCTCACCGAACGGCGTCTGCAGGTTGAGACCGCCGGAGCCGCCGACCGCGAGGCCACCGAGCGGGAGGCCGCCGAGCGGAAGGTCACCGAGCCCGAGACCGCCCGAGACGTTCTCCAGCTCGGCGTCGGACATCTCGGCCGTCTCGACCTGGGGGACAAGGTTCATGACGCGCGATTCCTTTCGAATGACCATGACGGAATGGCAGAGTTCGCCCGATTCCCGAAAAGGAGAACCTCTCCCGCGATCTGCACCACGCGGAGGATCAAAGCATGACCGCATGCGCGCAGCCACCCGGACGGGGCGCTCCGGGAGGCCGCTGCGACATGGGGCTTCGTCGGCGTGACCGCCGGGTGACCGAACCCTTCGACTCCTTCACAGAGTTCGCCGCCGTGCTGCACCCCCGGGTGTTGCCCCCGGTTTTCCCATCGGCGGCTTGTCCGGCATCGCCCGCGGGCTCCGGCGAGGACATCACGGCGTTCCGGATTCCCTGCGCCCCGCCCGTGAAAGGTGTGCAGGTTCACCGGAGTTTCGGTGACACGGGCCCGAGCCGGGCTCATCGCACCAGGCAGGGACGCTTGGCGTCGAAGGCCCAGTCCTCGATCAGATACCGCATCCCCACGGCGTCGTCGCGACTGCCCAGCGCCTTCTCCTCGTACAGCTCGTGGGCCGCGCGCAGCCGGTCGCGGTCCAGGCGGACGCCCAGGCCGGGGGTGTCCGGGACGGGGACCTCGCCGCCGGTGATCCGCGGGGGTTCCACGGTCAGGCGCTCCAGCCCCTCCTGCCAGATCCAGTGGGTGTCCAGGGCGTTGTACTCGCCGGGGGCCGCCGCCCCGCAGTGCGCCATCATGGCCAGGGAGATGTCGAAGTGGTTGTTGGAGTGGCAGCCCCACGTCAGTCCCATCGCCTGGCACAGCTGCGCGACCCGTACCGATCCCTGCATGGTCCAGAAGTGCGGGTCGGCGAGCGGGATGGAGACCGACTGCAGGGCGAGGGCGTGGGTGAGCTGGCGCCAGTCGGTGGCGATCATGTTGGTCGCCGTCGGCAGTCCGGTGGCACGGCGGAACTCGGCGAGGATCTCCCGGCCGGAGTAGCCGCCCTCCGCGCCGCACGGGTCCTCGGCGTAGGCGAGCGTGCCGAGGAGCGGACGGCACAGCTCCACCGCTTCCCGCAGCGACCAGGCGCCGTTGGGGTCCAGGGTGATCCGGGCCCCGGGGAACCGCTCCTTGAGCGCGACGACCGCCTTGACCTCCTCGCTTCCGGGCAGGACGCCGCCCTTGAGCTTGAAGTCCCGGAAGCCGTACAGCTCGTGACTGGCCTCGGCCTGGCGGACGATCGCCTCGGGGGTCAGCGCCTCCTCGTGCCGGATGCGGTACCACTCGACGTCCGCGCCGGGTTCGCGGACGTAGTCCAGATCCGTGCGGTCCGGGTCGCCGACGTGGAAGAGGTAGCCCAGGACCCGTACGGCGTCGCGCTGGCGGCCGTCGCCGAGCAGGGCCGCGACGGGGACCTCCAGGTGCTGGCCGAGCAGGTCCAGGAGGGCCGACTCGACGGCCGTGACCGCGTGCACCGCGGTGCGCAGGTCGAAGGTCTGGGTACCGCGTCCGCCCCGGTCGCGGTCGGCGAACGCGTCCTGGATTGTGCGCAGCACGCGTTTGTGGTCGCCGAGGCGGGCGCCGGTGACGAGGTGCTCGGCCGCGCGCAAGGTCCGCGTGATGGCCTCGCCGCCCGGCACCTCGCCCAGGCCGGTGCGCCCTTCGGAGTCCTCCAGGACGAGGACGTTGCGGGTGAAGTAGGGGGCGTGCGCGCCGGAGAGGTTGAGCAGCATGGAGTCCCGGCCGGCGACGGGATACACGGAGAACGCGGTGACGACGGGCTGGCTCATGACGGCGGCTCTGCTCTCGTGAGGACGGACGGGACGGCGGCGGAATCCGCGAGGACGCTCGGCGTGATCGGTCCCCGACTTGATCGCGTCGACGACGGACCGCCTCATCCTCCCCGCAGAGCGTCCCCCATGAAAGACGTCGTCTACATGGGGAGACGATCGGCGGCATCGCCACGCGGAGCCCCGGCCCGGCGGAGCGGACGCCTCCAGGCCGACGCCGGACACCTTGTCGATACGTCATGACAAAGCTATTGACATCACCTGTGGGTCACTTCATAGTACGAGCACCTAGCGCGCACTAGTAACGCGCTCTAGTCGCTCCGTACAGGCCTCCACCCACGGCCGTCGAGCACCACGTCTCCCCGCCGCACAAGGCGCTCCCGAGCCGTTCGCCCGTCTCCCCGGACCGGGCGATGACCTTCGGCAAGGCCGAAACCCCACTCCCCAACCGATCAGCACAGCGAGGTGCAAGGGACATGCACAGACTCCACCGAGCCGCCACTCTCACCGCCGCGATCGTCGTCGGCACCCTGGTGGCCACCGGCTGCTCCAGCAGCACCGGTGGGAAGAAGTCCGAGGAAGGCGACGCGGCGGCTTCCGCAGGCAAGGCCAACACGCCCCGCATGACGGTGGCCATGGTCACCCACGCCTCCCCCGGCGACACCTTCTGGGACCTCATCCGCAAGGGCGCCCAGGCAGCTGCCGCGAAGGACAACATCAAGCTCGTCTACTCCTCCGACCCCAACGCCGGCAACCAGGCCAACCTGGTGCAGAACGCGATCGACCAGAAGGTCGACGGCATCGCCCTGACCGCGGCCAAGCCCCAGGCCATGAAGGACGTCATCGCCAAGGCCGGTTCCGCCGGCATCCCCGTCGTCGGCTTCAACTCCGGCGTCAGCGACTGGAAGAAGCTCGGCATGCTCGAGTACTTCGGCCAGGACGAGAACATCGCCGGCCAGGCCTTCGGGCAGCGGCTCAACCAGCTCGGCGCCAAGCACGCCCTGTGCGTGATCCAGGAACAGGGCCAGGTCGCCCTCGAAGCCCGCTGCGCGGGCCTGAAGAAGGGGTTCGGCGGCAAGACCGACATCCTCTACGTCAACGGCACCGACATGCCGTCGGTGAAGTCGACGATCACCGCCAAGCTCAAGCAGGACTCCTCCATCGACCAGGTCGTCACGCTCGGCGCCCCCATCGCCCTGACCGCCGTGCAGTCGCTCTCCGACGCCGGCTCCAAGGCCAAGGTCGCCACCTTCGACCTCAACAAGGACCTGGTCTCCGCGATCCAGAAGGGGACCGTCGAATTCGCCGTGGACCAGCAGCCCTACCTGCAGGGCTACCTCGCCGTCGACGCGCTGTGGCTGTACCGGACCAACGGCAACTTCAGCGGCGGCGGCGCCGCACCCGTCCTGACCGGACCGGCCTTCATCACCAAGGACAACGTGGACGCCGTCGCCGAGTTCGCCGCGAAGGGCACCCGGTGATGAGCATGACCCAGCATGCCGAGCCGGCGGTGACCGCACCGCCGGCCCCCGGCCCCCGGCAGGCCGACGGCCGCACGGCCAGGCGATCGCCGCTGGCCAAGACGTTGGCCCGGCCCGAGGTGGGCGTCCTGCTCGGCGCCGCGGCGGTGTACGTGTTCTTCCTGATCGCGGCGCCGCCCGTGCGCGACGGCAGCTCGATGGCGACGGTCCTGTACCAGTCGTCGACCATCGGCATCATGACGCTCCCGGTCGCCCTGCTGATGATCGGCGGCGAGTTCGACCTGTCCGCCGGTGTCGCGGTCATCACCTCGGCGCTCACCGCCAGCATGACGAGCTATCAACTCACCATGAACGTATGGGTCGGTGTGGCCGTCGCGCTGGTCGTGTCGCTGGCGATCGGCTTCTTCAACGGCTGGATGGTCGTCAGGACCGGTCTGCCCAGCTTCCTGGTCACCCTGGGCACCTTCCTGATCCTGCAGGGCGTCAACCTCGCGGTGACCAAGACGGTCACCGGCAACGTCGCCACCGACGACATCAGCAACATGGCGGGCTTTGACCAGGCCAAGAAGGTCTTCGCGTCGTCGTTCGACATCGGCGGCGTCCAGGTGAAGATCACCGTGCTCTACTGGCTCGTCTTCGCCGCGCTGGCCACATGGTTGCTGATCCGCACCAGGTACGGCAACTGGATCTTCGCGGCCGGCGGCAACAAGGACAGCGCCCGCGCCGTCGGTGTGCCCGTGACGTTCACCAAGATCTCGCTGTTCATGCTGGTCGGCGTAGGTGCCTGGTTCGTCGGCATGCACCAGCTGTTCACCTTCAACACCGTGCAGTCCGGCGAGGGCGTCGGCCAGGAACTGATCTACATCGCGGCCGCGGTGATCGGCGGCTGCCTGCTGACCGGCGGCTACGGCTCGGCCGTCGGCCCGGTCTTCGGCGCCTTCATGTTCGGCATGGTGAACCAGGGCATCGTGTTCGCCGGGTGGAACCCGGACTGGTTCAAGGCGTTCCTCGGCGTCATGCTGCTCGGCGCCGTCCTGATCAATCTGTGGGTCCGCCAGTCGGCGACCAGGAGGTGACCTCATGACATCCACCGACCAGGCCGGCACGCACGGCGCGATCATCGCGGACGCCGGGCCGGAGCACGAGGACGTGGTCGTCGAGCTGCGCGACGCGGGCAAGTCCTACGGCAACATCCGCGCCCTGCACGGGGTCAGCCTCCAGGTCCGGCCCAGCCAGGTCACCTGCGTCCTCGGCGACAACGGCGCCGGCAAGTCCACCCTGATCAAAATCATCTCCGGCCTGCACCAGCACACCGAGGGCGAGTTCCTCGTCGACGGCCGCCCGGTGCGCTTCTCCACCCCGCGCGAGGCCCTCGACCAGGGCATCGCCACCGTCTACCAGGACCTGGCGACCGTCCCGCTGATGCCGGTGTGGCGCAACTTCTTCCTCGGCTCCGAGATGACCAAGGGCTCCTGGCCGCTGCGCCGCCTGGACATCGCACGGATGAAGCAGACCGCCGACCACGAACTGCGCGAGATGGGCATCGTCCTGGACGACCTGGAACAG